>NZ_JALQDT010000001.1:0-160241 GCF_023631085.1 Caballeronia sp. INML1
ACTCAGACGCCAGTGGCGCGTTTACGGCGAAAATCTACCGGCGCCTATATGCCGAAAGACTTGTGGCGCCTAAACGCCGAAAAGTCCCTGGCGCCTTTACGCCGAAAACGGTTTGGTTCCTTAACGGCGAAAGTTCACAATTAATGCCAGAGACGATCTAAGCGCCATAAAAGCGCAACACCCGATCTTGTACAACACTGTTTTGTACAGAACTGTTTTGCACAATGTAATATTTATATTTGCCCATATTCTTAAAGGTAAATCCTACAAAATGATAGGGTTATTCTCTCAGGCCGTCAAATCTTGATGCAAGATTGAGGTTCTCCGGATGCAATGTTGCTTTGCAATTTGAGGACAGCGAAGCCGGAACGCGGCACAACTATGCTTGCATTCAAACGGGCTTGCGCCATCGATTAGTCAAGCTCGATGCGGGCAGTTCTTCCTAACGGAGCTTAGTAGTCCTCTCGTCTTGAGGACTCTTGACGGTATCGTAGAGAACCCACTGGGGACGGTCAGATGAAGCAAGAGGTAAGCAGAAAAGCAGCAGCAGCCAAGGCTAGTAAGAATGGATCGGATCAGTTCAGATTCTTCTGTAAAACGTGTGGCAAGAAACGCATGCACTACGTCAGCGATACCAAATGTGTGCTCTGTACAAAGCAGCGAGACAAGAGAAGGACGAAGGAACGCCGCCAACACCCTGAGCTACGGAAGAAACACAGCGATGCTACGCGGAAATGGAACCGAGCCAACCCGGGGTCCAGCAGGGAGTCAACCGCGGCTCAAGACTGGCGAGAGGCAACGGGAGCGAAGCAGATGCACGCTTGGTATGAAAGAGAGCGGAAGGCCATGCAAGCGGTCTATGCCGGTCTGTTTGGCAGGGGAAAATACAAGCAGAATGGTGACCACTTGATAGCGAAGGTCGCCAAGAATGGGAACGATGAGCACGTAGCAAGTGGACTTCACACCTTCGCAAATCTTGGCCCCCTACCGGCAACGGTGAACCGAGGAAAAGGCAGCTACTTCAATCCCGATCATGAGCGAAGCCACAAGCCCGCTAATCGACACCCCGGTGGAGCTTGGGACCGTGAGCCAACCCCTTATGAAGTGGCGTACATGGAGCTTATGGAGAAGGAATACGGGGAGACCATCGAACAGAGCCTGAGGAACCTCGGAGGCTACCTGGACCGTCAAGCACGGGCCTATGAGAAACACGCCAGAGAGACGCATGATGTCGAAATCTTGGTCGATCCTTCTTGGTTTTAATGTCGTGTTGTACCTAAGTGGAAAGCTCTGAAAGCCCCTAGATACGAGGCTTTCGAAGGAGAAACTGACGAGAA
The DNA here is from genome assembly GCF_023631085.1 of Caballeronia sp. INML1. Lineage (NCBI taxonomy): Bacteria > Pseudomonadati > Pseudomonadota > Betaproteobacteria > Burkholderiales > Burkholderiaceae > Caballeronia > Caballeronia sp. INML1. Next base: position 1,338 of record NZ_JALQDT010000001.1, read on the forward strand.
GACCGTACAAGCTTTTATGACCATGCTGCAGAAGCTATCCGAGAAATAGACCGACGAAAGACAACGGTTTATGGCTTACTGTACGTTCCCCGCCCCCTTGCGACCTGAGCTCACTGTCAATCCTAGACCAGTTATAACACCTTTATTGATGACCATTTTCACCGGATACATTTTCCTATTAGCTCTAGTCTATCCTCGGTATATCCTTCGATGGCCTTCACCTTCTAGACACCCCTAACGGGGCTATCGTATTCCGCATCCGGCAATGGCCTCGCTTAAGAGATATCCACCTATAGGTCAATCTATTTTGTATATCCGGTAACAGTTTTCCTTATAGCAGCCCTCTTAACGAGTCCATGAAAACCATGATACCTAGGGTCTCCAAATACGTGGAATCCACGGGAAAAGTGGGGCGAACGACTTCAGGCAACCCACGACCCTTCACCAAAGTAACGTCACACCATGTCAAGCAACACGTTCAAGATTGCCCAATCGGTCTGTAGTGAAGCGACTAAGGCCACTGAAAGGCTTGTCGAAGCTGAAGCGTTGAACGGCGTCAACCTAGTGGCGAGAGTCTCAATCGTTCCTGCCAGCAACTTCCCTGACTGGCCGACCAAGCTTGCCGAAGCGCTATGTGAAAACCCGGAACTGGCTGCGCAGTCTAATGAAAGATTGGTCTCTGCGGTCGAGGCGCGTAGTGGCAGGACCGGCTTCAACCCAAAGCTTATTTCGAAGGATCTGACAAAGGCTCAACTTGCTTTCGTGTCTGGCATTCTTCGTCAGCACGGTTATTCCCCGGCGACACTCAAGAAAGGAACCGATATCAAGCGGATTGTCAAAGAGCAAATCCGAGGCGACACGCCTGCCGCGAACCAACCTACAGTCTTCTTCCCCGATGGAGTCTCAATTGACGGGAAGATTTACAAGTACCGTCAGCGCAACACTATTCCCACGGGTCTCCCATGGTATGACCTCTGCATCCGGATCGCAGGTAGCGAGGTTCCCCTTCAGATCGTGCTAAAGCTACGTGCTGTCAGCATTGGCGAGTTCCAATTGAAAGACAAGGCCGCGCAGGATTTCGCAAGTTCAGAGCAGACGGTGCGGAGGCAGGAGCTCGACAGGGAGCCGCAGGTTGCCCGCAGCTTGTCGGAACTTGCCAAAGCCGTTAGAGAGAATCAGCGAAAGGCAGTAGTACCGGGTGAGTACACCGGAAGTCAACTTGGGCAGCTAATTCGTTCGTGGTTCTACAACGTCACCGTAACGAAAGCTGGATACGTCTGCCTCGGAGACTTGTTGAAATCCATGGAGGACAATCCTGAGATCGTGGAAGCTTTGGAGGCGTTCATCAGCCAGCCTTATGGCGATGCCGCCAACGATAGAGAAGTGGAAGCAGCCTGACTGCCTTACAAAGACCGGGATGATCGTCGGTCGACAGGCCCATCTACGACAGTCCTCAAGGCGATCAACCACGCTACGCGGGTTTTACGTGCGTAACGCAAGTACCTCTAGACGAATTTCATTAGAAATCTTCGCAACCTGAAGTGAGAGATTACTATATTCTTGCGTAATCTGTTCTTGGCTCTTAGTCGACAAAAAAAATAACGTCTCTGCCGCTTTTTCGATAAGCACGGGCAACCGCGATTCAGCGGAAAGCTTGTTGCTATTTAGCCACCGTTCAATGGCCCCGCTAGATAGCCCATACAGCTCCTCATTCCATCGAGTACCGTTCACTATCTCTAATATTTCACGTTGAGCCGCAATGCGATTATTAAATTCAGTCATTTAAATACTCACATTAAAGGATTTCATCCAGTCACGAATATTATCAAGGGATTTCCGTGCGTCTTCAAGTTCGCACTCGTTTAATCTTTGACCATAACCGCGTGTGGACAAGATCCTCGCTTTCGCAAAAATCTCAAATTGTTCCCTTTCTAAGGGTGCAGCTGGACTGACCAGCATTGGCGAGTTTCGCGAAAAAATGGGTTTTCCAAGTAGGAACGAATAACATGTCGAAAAATTACGTATTGCTAGAAACATACAAGACAGGTGAAACGTCTGGCTGTTACGCGAGTAGACGAACGCATTGGCCGATTCATCGAACAAACGCTTAAATTTCGCACAATCCTGAAGCGCTTTTTGATATTCCGACGGCTCCCCGAGCTGTTTAAGAAAGTCGATGCCGTCGGATGAGAAAATCAAAGCGGACTCGTAATGCAAATGCCATGCAAAAGGGTTGCCTTCACGCCAGAGGGCTTCAAGACGATCGTAGGTATAGATCGAAAATTTCTGTGGGTCGATCACGGGTTGCCGTTCATCAGTGCAGGCAAGCAAATCAATGTCAGATCCACGGTCCATTTCCCCCCGACAGATCGATCCGAATGCGTAGAAATGCTTTCTCATCTTCGGCCGAATCTCTTAACTAACATTGCTGTCAACAATGCAATCGTTACAAAGCGACTTGCAACGATGCAGTCCAAGAATAGCGGCGAAAAGTTTCGTGGCGGGATTATGCCGAGAAACTCTCCAGGTGCGTTACATAATGCGGTGAGTATATCGTCTACATGCAGCAAGCTGCCATTACGAGCGGTATCGTAGACAGCGACGAGGACCAGAACGAGCATGATAGTGCGCAACAGGTTCCAAACGCTTTCACCGTTTCCCCAAATGAAATCGAGAATCCAAAAATCGGCCCATTTTACGAGCTGCGGGAACCGTTTCCAGCCGCCAAACTTTTTCTGATAATAACTTTCCTTTGAGGACCACGACTTGAGCAGGTATGTCGAGGTTGCCTGCAGCTCAAGCGATATCGCTTGATTGACTGCTTTGGCGTCGCCGACTTGCTGGTAATTCATCCTCAAAGATCGCGCAAATCGCATCCGGAGATTTTCTGCGCGAGGCGCTTCACTACGAAGGATGTCGTGGTCAATGTGGCAACGCTCAAACGTTGCATAGTCAAACTTGCAGCCGATGAACGCCGTTTGATGAAAGTTCGATCCGATAAATCGGCATCCAGTGAAGTCGCACGTGTCAAATACACAGGTGTTCAAGTAACATCCATCAAAGACGCAATGCTCGAATGAAACTCTTTTGAAAGCTATTTCCTTGGCATTTAATCTTACAAATACCTTATACCTGAAGCGCTTCGCTTCCTTTTCGACATTAGCCGCGAAGTAATGGTCGGTGATCACCTCCCGGTTACCTTTCTGCAAAACGTCTTTGGGCGCAGGAAGTTGCGGCACATGCGAGGGTAAGTGCTTGAGATCGCTTGACCCGCTTTCGGGAGTTGAACTCGGAATTTCCATTTTTTGGTTAGCGCCGCTGAACGTACCGATTCATCTATGATGAGCAAGCCATAAAGCAAGGCGTATCTGCGCTGCAGCTTGCAAGCCGTCAAGTCTATCATTCCAACGACGCTTCACGGGGACGGCCTGAAACAGCGCGGGCTGGTGGCTCGGGATTACTCAGAACATGGGCCCGAGGCAGCGCCCGGTGACCGCGCAAAACCGCGAAATTATGTGACAGTTATGCAAACGGCTTGCGGTCCTGCAACAAGCGGCGGTTTTATTTCCTCGGCAAGAAATCATGCGCCAGACGAAAAAACAGCACATTCGGCGGCGGGAGTTGTTAAGCCGATACGGACGCGTCACAAATTGGCATGCAAGCCTGCGGCAACATGCGGACAGGCCCCGGGGGCGGTCTCCGGTGCGAGAGAGCAGCGCAACCGTGCTGATCGAAGGGGAGTTCACAGAACCAGTCGGCGAGGTCACCCGATTCCTGATTCAGGTCTCGCCAACTGAGAAGCAGGAGCTGGGGAATGTCGAAGTACCCAACGTAGGCGTCTTCATATCGGTCAAACCCGAGTTTCAGGGGGTCATTGACATGACGGAGGACCGGTTCCATGAGTTGCTAACTCTAGCTGCATCGAGCCGCTTGGCTTGGTGCCATTTCGCATTCACGACCCCGCATCGGCGGTCCTCCTTCATCATCAGTATCGACTTCACCACGCAGCCGCCCGACGACGAGACCTAACGAGGCGCAACCTCGTCAAATCCGCCACCGGACGGCGAAAGGCGCAGTGACCGTGCAGAGTGTTCTTCTTGATTAGCCGAGCTTCATCGCCAATTCGCCAGCGTCGATTGACACATACCGTTGCAGCATGTTGGCCGTTGTGTGGCCTGATATGGCTCGAAGTTCCAGAACCGAGAGGCCCTGTTTTGCCAGCCTTGTAAGTGAATCGTGTCTCAGGTCGTGGAACGTGAAGTCGCTGATCCCGGCCCGGGCAACCGCTCGTTCATAAGCTTGCTTCAACGCTTCGATCGAAAGAGGAAAGACCGTTCCGTGAACGCTGCGCGGTAGCGATTCCAGCATCTTGACGCACGAAGGCGACAGAGGAATTCGTCTCGCTTGACCGGTTTTCGTCACATGCAACATCGCGGTTCGGTGCGACAAGTCCACATCTTTCCATCGCAGTGCGAGGATTTCTCCGCGTCGAGCAGCGGTTTCCAAGGCAAAGACCACGACCGGCTTGATCCATGGATTCCGGCATTGACTGCAGGCGGAAACAAGCGCGGTCCTTTCTGATGTGGTCAGCACACGGTCACGGGGTTTTCCGGCAGGTGGCTTTCTGATTAGGCTGACAGGGTTCTTGGAAATTGGGATGCCCCACTCGCGGATTGCCATCGTGAAAACGTGCCCAAGGAGTTGGAGTTCCCGCAATGCCGTTCCAGAGGAGACCTCTCTTAGGCGGGCATCTCGCCACGATGCGATCATTTGCGGGGTAATTGTCGCAATGGCGTGCTTTGCTAGGCCGTGTTTCTTGAGCGTTTCAATTCTGTAGATTTCGGCGCGGCTCCCTCGCTTGCTATTACTGACTTCCTTCGCATATCGGTCGAGGAGTTCTCCGAGGGTCGTCTGGCGCTCTCGAACAGTGGTATCGATCCACTCCCCGGCGTCGATGAGGCGTTCCTGCAGTCGTGCCCACTTTTCTGCGTCTTTCTTGAGCGTGAAAGTTTTTGATTGGGTCGGGTAGCCGGTGCGTTTCACGATCGCCTGCCAGCGGTCGTTGCGTTGACGAATGGTTGCCATCACTTCTCCAAGGGTGACAGCGGGGTGACAAACCAATGTGACAAACGGGGGCAACTTGCGCTAACCCCTTGATTCCATGCTTCGTTGGGGGGGTAGCTCAGCTGGGAGAGCGTCGCGTTCGCAATGCGAAGGTCGGGAGTTCGATCCTCCTCCTCTCCACCACGAATCCAAAGGGCTCGGCTTGAACGCCAAGCCCTTTTCCATTTGTTCCCCCACCCGCCTCCTTCCCCATTCGCGCTAGACTCAATCTCACATCGACTGTGCGAGGGCGACATGCACTTCAACATCCGCGGAATCGATCACGTCGTGATCCGCTGCGCCGATCTCGACAACATGGTGAATTTCTATCGCACCGTGCTGGGCTGTCCAGTGGAGAAAGAACAGCGCGATCTGGGCCTCGTGCAAATGCGCGCGGGCCGTTCGCTGATCGATCTACTGGCCGTCGGTGCGAAGATCGATCGGCCCGAGAGCGGCCAGCCCGGCAAAGGCCGCAACATGGATCATCTTTGCGTGCGCGTCGAGCCGTTCGATGCGGATGCGTTACGCGCGCATCTTGAAAAGCACGGCGCGCGCATCGGGGAAAACGCACGGCGCTATGGTGCCGAAGGTTTCGGCCCGTCTCTCTATCTGTTCGATCCCGAAGGCAACATGGTGGAGCTCAAAGGTCCGCCGGAAGCCTGAACGTCGACCTTCAGGCCGACCCCGCCTTGAGCACGTTCCAACGAATCGCAACCGGATCGACGGTCTCGCTGCTCAGCGTCACGTCCCCGTCCTGCACCATCAATTGCAAACGCATCGTCCGTTCGGCCAGCCTGCCGAGCGCTTCGGCGACGCCATCGGCGAGGGACCACACGGTCACGTTCTGTAGCCGCTCGACCTTACCCTTCACGCCGTTCCACCAGATGTCAGCGGTCTTGCCGGCATAAGCGATGACGATCACGCGCTCCGAGCGCCCGCTCGCTTTCGAAATGCGCCGTTCGTCGGGCTGGCCGACCTCGATCCAGGCTTGAATCTGGCCGGTGAGATCTTTCTGCCAGAGATCGGGTTCGTCGGTATCCGAGAGGCCTTTGCAGAATTCGAGTCGCTCGTCGGCGAACAGCCCGAAGGCGGCGACGCGAACCATCATTCGCTCGTCGGTCTCCGATGGATGGCGTGCAATAGTCAGGGAATGATCGCCGTAGTAGTGGCGGTCCATGTCGGCAACTTGAAGGTCGGCCTTGTAAATCGTGGATTTGAGAGCCATTCAGCATGAGGCGCCGGTTTTTTGGCCGGCGAAAAAGGAATATCGGAACGCTCCGTTGATGGGCGCGCGAAACCGATATTGTGCGGCGAATCGATGGAAATGTGGAAGGCAGCCGGAGACGCGCGCTCGAGAGCGCGGCGCAGAGCGATGCGCACGAATGCAGCGTCGAATTACGTCCAACGATTATTCGCGGGAAAATCGAAGCGCCGACGCGATTAGAAATCGCGCCGGACTGCAGGCACGGGAAACGCGAAAAACGCTTATTGATCGATGAACCGATCCGCGGTCCACATTCCTTGCGTGTCGCTATTGGCGGCGTTGACGAATTCGACGTCATGGCCCACCACGCGAATCACGCGAAAATGCGAATCGACCGGAGTCGAAATACATTCGAATCCCTCGAAAAATTGCTGCATTTTCTGATGCTCGCCGGCTCTCGCATGCTGGTCGGCCGAATCGAACTTGTCTTTGGACAAGCAGCCATACGAATTGGGACGGAACGTGAAGGTCTGCTGAGCCTGTATGACGCTGTCTTGAGCCTGCACTGCGGAAACGACTGCGAACAAACCCATCATCGCAAAAAGAGCACCGGCGCGTTTCTGCATGTATAGCCTCCTAACGAAGCCGTTTCGCAATTAGCTATGTATTTAAAAGCGGATAACCGCAAGACTCATGCTAGATGAGTCAGCCTAACTTGCAAGCATATGTTGTGTGCGGCTGCAACAAGTCAGAATGTCGCAGGTCTATACGGCGACGCGAGCAAATCGCGGATTAAAAAAAAATCGTCGAATTTACGCTTTCAGGAGAATGAAAGCCCACATTTGGAGTCGCGAAAGTGTCGCAATTTGCTTCCGCGCGTTTTTTGGTGCGGCGCATTAAACACGGGTGAGGTGTGCCCGACAGTTCACGATCGGCGTGGCGGGCGACGTCAAGCTGGCCGAACGGCCTCTTGCAAGCGATCCGCGTTCATGGATAAATCGACGCATCGAACTCAGGAGAACAAGGATGACCCTCGCCCAATGGCTGCCGTTCGCGATCGCGTCGGCGATTCTCGTCGCGATTCCCGGCCCGACCGTGCTGCTCGTCGTGTCCTACGCGCTCGGCCACGGCCGCAAGTACGCCTTTGCGACGACCCTCGGCGTCGCGCTCGGCGACCTTACCGCGATGACCGCGTCGATGCTCGGGCTCGGCGTGCTGCTGGCGGCATCGGCTGAATTGTTCATGGTGGTGAAGTGGATCGGCGCGGCGTATCTCGTCTACCTCGGCATCAAGTTGTGGAACGCGCCCGTCGTCGATGCGGACGCCGTCCAGCCCACCGGCGACCTGCGCACGAGCCGCATCATGGCGCACGCCTACGCTGTCACCACGCTGAATCCGAAGAGCATCATCTTTTTTGTCGCGTTCGTACCGCAATTCGTCGATCCGCATACGGCGAGTGTGTCCCAGATCGCGATTCTCGAAGCGACCTTCGTCGGCCTCGCGGCGGCCAACGCATTCGCGTACGCGCTGCTCGCGTCGGGAGCACGCAAGGCGATTCGCAAGGCTTCCGTGCAGCGCGCCGTGAACCGCACGGGCGGCGCGCTGCTGATGGGCGCGGGCGTTTTCGCGGCGGCGTGGAAGAAGGCAACGTGAGTCAGCCCGACGATTGGACCGCGAATGCGCGGCGCGTGTACTACGGCCTGCTCGACGACTGGAACAGGCAGGACGCGGTCGCGATGGCCGCGCGGTTTACCGAGCGCGGCAGCATGGTCGGCTTCGACGGCAGCGCTATTGATGGGCGTGCGAGCATCGAGGCGCATCTTCAGCCGATCTTCGCCCGGCATCCCACACCGCGCTTCGTCGCGAAAGTGCGCGAGGTGAGGCGCATGGCAAACGGTCAAACGCTGCTGTTGCGCGCCGTCGCCGGGATGTGGCCGCGCGGTGCCACGGAACTCGAACCGAGCCTGAGTGCGATTCAGACGATGGTGCTGTCGCTCACCGACGGTGTTTATCTGATCGAAATGTTCCAGAACACGCCGGCGGCGTTTCACGGACGGCCGGAGGAAGCCGAGAAACTTAACGCGGAACTTCGCGCACTCGGCAAACCCGCGGGCGCGTGAATTGCCTGTTGAAGAGAGAAGTCGGTTTGGGCCCCCGCTGGCTTTGGCGCATGTCGCTTCACGGTCCGCGCGGTCGTTCAGTTAGGCTCAGAAGCTTATTTCTTCATCAACGTATGCCGCGGCAGACTGATCGTGAATATGCATCCGACGCCCGGAATATCGCGCACGCTCAGAACACCGTCATTCAGCTCGACGCTCCGGCGTGCAATGGACAGTCCCAGCCCAAGCCCCGATTTATCCGCTCCGAACTGCGTAAACGGCAGAAACATCTGCTCTGCTTTGCCCGGCGGGAGACCGCCGCCATGATCCTTCACTTCGATAAGAATCTTGTCGGCGATGGCATATGCGTTCAGGGTGACTTCGGAATGTGGTCGCGTAAATTTGATCGCGTTTTGTATGAGATTGCCGAGCGCCGAATAAAGCAGGTCGCGATTGCCGCTGACAGCGAGCCGGGCATCGACTGGCGTTAAGACAAAGCCGCATCCGCGTAGTTGTGCGGCCAGATTTGCCGCGTGCTTCGTTTCGTTTATGAAGTCCGAAAGTGAAAACAGCGTCCACTTCGCGGCATCGCCAGAGGGTTTGCGAGCGTCTTCGATCGAATGCTCAATGAGTTTCCCCAAGCCCGCCAGACTGCGCTCCAGAACGGCGCCCGTAGCACCGAACAAAGGCAAGTTCCCGGCCTTCGCGGCGGCGAATGCGAGAGTCGCCGTGTGCAGGAAGTTGCGAAGCTCGTGCGCGAACGATCCCATGCGTTCGCCTTCTTCCAGTGCGTGCTGAGTGGCCATGTTGAAATCGCGTTGATAACTGAATTCAGTCACAGCGTCGGCGATCGCGTTGTCCAGGCAGCGGTTCAGCGTGCGGAATTCGTCGATCGAAAACGGGGCATCGCGTTCATGTGCCAGGTCCGTGATGGCCTGACACAGGTCTCCGTAATCATGGACGACCTGGTCGACCGTGTACCCCAGCCGTAGCAACTCGTGTCCGTGCCGGGCTGCGGCCTCGCCAATCTCCGATCGGCCGGAGTTGCCTCCCGACGAGCCTGACACGATGACGCTGTCTGCGGGGCGGTCCGTTTGCTCGATTCTCAACGTTTCTATCAGCTGTTCGAGGAACAGCGGAACGCCGTTTTCGAGTTGCAGCACGGAAGCGCCGCGCGCTGGCCGTTGCGCGACTTTGATCCTGCATCGCGATATCAGTTCGTCGCGATTATTGGCCAGAAATGTGTGAAGCATGGCGCCTCCTGCACGGTGGATGCCGGTAGCCGAACTACGAGATCTGGTGCGGCCCTTCGGTTCCAGAACTCGCCGTTCTTCACCGCGGAAAGCCAGACCGGTGCGCCCGCACGAAAATCGTGAGCCTCGATGGAGCAGTCAGTCAAGGTATTCGAGGACGTCGATTGTGTGGCGCGGCGTCGAGGGAGTGCGCTGCTTCATAGTAAAGAAAAAGCGAGAGCCTGACGAATCTGCATCGGAATACCTGCAAGGTCCAGAGCAAAAAAGAAGCCCATAATCGGCTTGGAACGCGCCTGGTTTTTCATGGGAAGGTCATAAGGCCAATCCCCGAAGCCTTCGCGGCGCAGCTGGAACGCCAGGTTGCGTCTGGCTCGTGTCTATCTCCTTCGGTGGCGGGACTTGCGTTCTCCGCGACCGTCCGGTCGACGACGCCTTCCGTGCTAGTCTCCGCTGCCAAATGGGAGGTTTTATGAAGCGGACGATCGAGTACCGAGGTTTTGAGATTCATGTCGAGCTCACTCCTTCTGCGCAGGACCTGTTTGACGTGATCGTCCAGATCAAAGGCGCCGAGAACATCGAGGTACTCGGGGCACGGGCGGATCGCGTAAGACTGCGTAACGGCCCTTTTACGGAGCGATGGGCGTATCTCGTCGGAGAAGTTGCAGGACAGGCTGCAATCGACGTCTTGTTGGGCCCTGCGGACTGAACTCGCGTTAGCTGTTCTGGGTGCTCAGCGCGCCGCGACACCGGCGTCGAGAACAGACAAAGGCGCCGCGCGCGATACGGCCGCGTTCGACGGTCCGCAACGCATCGTCAGGCGGTCGCTGAATGTGAGGGATAGTTTCAGACATCGTCGCCGTGCACGACAGCAGGGCTACTTGCCAATGCAGAAGCGGCTGAAGATCACACCCAACAAGTCGTCGGACGTGAACTCCCCCGTGATCGAGTTGAGATTGTCCTGCGCGAGCCGCAACTCTTCCGCGAACAGATCGAGCACCTGCGAGTGCTGGTCGGCATGTCCGGCGGCAAATCCGAGGTGATCGCGCGCCTCGCGCAGTGCGATCAAGTGACGCTCGCGCGCCAGATACACGCTTTCCGCGCCCGCCTGCCAGCCTGCGATTTTCAACAGTTCATCGCGCAGCAGCGAGATGCCGTCGCCGGTTTTCGCCGACAGGTTGACCTCGCGCGCGTGACCTTCACCCTCATGTGCCGCGGACGGCGCGCCCGCGAGATCCGTCTTGTTCAGCACTCGCACGACGGGCACGCCCGCCGGAAAGCGCGCCGCGATGGCCTGGTCTTCCGGCGTCAAGCCTTCGCGCGCATCCAGCAGATGCAGTACGACATCGGCGCGCTCGATCTCTCCCCAAGTGCGCTCGATGCCGATCCGCTCCACTTCGTCCTGCGTCTCGCGCAGTCCAGCCGTATCGATGATATGAAGCGGTATGCCTTCGACCTGAATCGTCTGCGCGACCTTGTCGCGCGTCGTCCCGGCGATAGGCGTGACGATCGCGAGTTCCGCGCCCGCGAGCGCGTTCAACAGCGACGACTTGCCCACGTTCGGCTGACCCGCGAGCACAACCGACAAGCCTTCGCGCAGAAGCGCGCCCTGCCGCGCGTCGGCGAGCACGGTGTCGAGCCGCTGCCGGATGCGTGCGAGTTTGCCGCGCGCATCGGCTGCTTCGAGAAAGTCGATCTCTTCTTCGGGAAAATCCAGCGTCGCCTCGACGAGCATGCGCAGATTGATCACGTCTTCGACGAGCGCATGGATTTCGCGCGAGAACGCGCCTTCCAGCGAGCGGCCGGCCGAGCGCGCGGCGGCTTCCGTACTGGCTTCGATCAGATCGGCGACGGCTTCTGCCTGGGCGAGATCGAGCTTGTCGTTGAGAAACGCGCGTCGCGTGAATTCGCCGGGCTCGGCGAGCCGCAGGCCGAATTCGCGGCCGGCTTCGAGCGCCCGTTGCAGCACCAGTTGCAGCACGATCGGGCCGCCGTGGCCTTGCAGTTCCAGTACGTGCTCGCCCGTGTAGGAATGCGGCGCGGGGAAATAGAGCGCGATGCCGCGATCGAGGGCTTCGCCGTTGCCGTCGATGAACGGCACATAGCTCGCGTGACGCGCCGCCAGCCCCTGACCGCATAAAGCGTGCATCGCCTTTTGCGCGGCAGCCTCGCCCGCACGACCGAACGACAGACGCACCACGCCGATTCCGCCCCGCCCGGGCGCGGTGGCGATTGCGACGATCGGATCGGTGTCGTTGCTCAGCATGTCGGTCGTGTCGTCGGATGGTTTCGAAGTGCGGGCATTGTATCGCGGGGTACGGATGGAGCCTCTCGCGCCCTCGCGCAGCAACACCGGGAGTGTTAGCCCTTTTGAGATAAAAAGTTACACTGAGGCTGAAACGGAAACTTTCACGCCGTCTGACGGATGAGGCATACGGAAGCTCACGTTGCGCCGGAAATTTGTTGCCACATAGCAGTCAACTCGCGTGCGTATTCAAGATAAAAGCACGCGGAGTCGCGCCAAATCTAGCCCGGATGGTTGACTGGTAAGCAGCGATTGCCTCGCACAATCCAGCCCATGCCTACACCACAAGAAAAGGCCGATTTTTCCGAGCGGCTCAAATTCTCGATGACCCGTGCACCCGAAAAGATGCGCGGCGCGACTGATCTCGCACTGCATTTCAATCTGCGCTATCAAGGCGAATCGGTTTCGCCACAGACGGCGCACAAGTGGCTCACCGGACGCTCGATTCCCACCGTCGACAAGCTGAAGACGCTCGCCGAATGGTTCAAGGTCGATCAGCACTGGCTGCATTACGGGCCGCCGCCGAGCGGCAATCCGCAAGCGACGCCGAAGCCGCTCGCGCGCGACGAGCGGTATCCCGCGTCCGAGGAGACGCTCGAATTGGCGACGAAGATCGAAGCGCTGTCGCCGCATCATCGATATTTGCTCGAAGAACTCATCGAGCAGTTTTATGGTTCGATGAAGGGGTAAATCCGGTCTCACAAAAGCAAAACGCCCGGCAAGCCGGGCGTTTCCACATCTGGAAGAGCAAAGCCGCCGCTTACGCCGGCTTTTGCTTGCTCTTGCCCATCATGCGCGTGATGTAGTACTGCTGCGCGATCGACAGCACGTTGTTCACCACGTAGTACAGCACGAGACCGGCCGGGAAGAAGAAGAACATGACCGAGAACGCGATCGGCATGAACATCATCATCTTCGCCTGAACGGGGTCGGGCGGCGTCGGGTTCAGCTTGGTCTGCACGAACATAGAGACGGCCATCAGCACCGGCAGGATGAAGTACGGGTCTTGCTGCGACAGATCGTGAATCCAGAGAACCCACGGCGCGCCGCGCATTTCCACCGACGACAGCAGCACCCAGTACAGCGAGATGAACACCGGAATCTGCACGACGACCGGCAGACAGCCGCCGAACGGATTCACCTTCTCGGTCTTGTAGAGCTCCATCAGCGCGGCGTTCATCTTCTGCGGGTCGCTCTTGAAGCGTTCGCGGAGCTGCTGCATGCGCGGCGTGATTTCCTTCATGCGCGCCATCGACTTGTAGCTCGCCGCCGACAGCGGGAAGAACACGGCCTTGATGAGCAGCGTAAGGAGCACGATCGCCCAGCCCCAGTTGCCCACGTAGCTGTGGATCTTCTCGAGCAGCCAGAAGAGCGGCTTGGCGATGATCGTCACCATGCCGTAGTCCTTCACGAGCTCCAGTCCCGGCGCGATGCCTTCGAGCATGCGTTCTTCTTCCGGACCGGCGAAGAGACGCGCATCGACGTTCACGGTCTGTCCCGGCGCGATCGTCTGCGCGGGCAGGGTCATGCCGACGCGATACAGTTCCGGATCGATCTTCTGCACGTAGATGTCGCGCTTCACGCCTTGCTGCGGAATCCACGCGGACGCGAAGTAATGCTGCACCATTGCGACCCAGCCGTTATCCGACGAAGGCTCGAACGTTGCCTTGTTCTTGTCGATGTCCGAGAAGTCGATTTTCTGGAAGTGCTTCTGTTCCGTATAGACCGCCGGCCCGATGAACGTATGCGAGAAACGCGGCGTCTCGACCGGCGTGTTGTCGCGCACGAGTTCCATGTAAAGCTTCGGCGAGACGGGCGCGGTGCCGACGTTCTCGATCTTCGTATCGACGTTGATCACATAGCTGCCGCGCGTGAACGTATAGGTCTTGATGACCTTCACGCCACCCTTCACCGGCGATTCGAACGCGATCTTCAGCGTCTTTTCGTCGCCCGTCAGCGACGTCTGGCCGGGCACCGGCGTGAAGATGTCGTTGTGGTTCGGGAAGTCGCCGCCCAGAAGGCCCGTGCGCGCAAGGTACGTGTGGTTCGCGGTGTGATCGAAGAGCGTGATGTAGAGGTCCGGCTGCTTGCCGTCGCCTTCCTTCATCAGCGCGAGCTTCGAGAGCGTGCCGCCGCGCGTGTCGATCTCACCGGAATACACGTCCGTTGTGAACTTGACGAGCTGGGCTTGCGCCGTGGCGGGGGGCGTCGCGGTGCCGGGGGCGGCCGCGCCCGCGGGCGCGTTCGGCAGCTCGGACGGCTGTGCGCCGGATGCGGCGGAGCCCGGTGCCGGGTTGCTGGCGGTCTTGGCGGGTTGCGTCGCGCTCGGGAAGAACATCGACGGGCGCCCATGGTCCCGTTGCCAGTTGTCGAACAGCAGGACAACTGACACGAAGAAGATGACCCATAGGACGGTGCGTTTGATATCCATGCGTTGTCTCAGTGTCGATCGGAAAGCGCTTCAGCGCCGTTTAGTGTTGAAAGCTTGTCTTGCCCCGAATCCGGGCGCGATTCGGACGCGTCGTCAGAGCCGACGTGTCCGCGGGGAGGCGGCACGAGATCGACGCCGCCCGCCGAAAAAGGATGGCAGCGGCACAGCCGTTTCACGGCGAGATACGTGCCATGCGCGGCGCCATGATACTGGATTGCCTCGCGCGCGTAGTCGGAACAGGAAGGATAAAAACGGCACCGGTTGCCGAGCAGCGGGCTCACAGCAACCTTGTAGAAGCGCAACAACGCGATGAGTGCCGTTTGCATAGTCTTCGCGCCGTACGCCGGACCCGCCGTAAAAGGCAAACGTCTGGCGCAACCGCGCTTCATGACCCTGACGGGCCGGATGATTCGTCGACGGCGGGCGCCTCGGGCGGCGCCGCCACGGTTTCGGCCCTGCGGCGCGCGGCTTCGCGCACGGCACGGTCGAACAATGCTTCAAGCTCGCTGCCGACGAGCGCCCTGAGCGGCGGCGAACTCGCGCTCGGCATCGCCTTGCGGTCGATCTTCGCGTGCAGCCGAACGAGGATATCGAATCCGTTCAGCTGTGCGCGCCGCAACCGGAACGTGTCGCGCGCAAGCCGTTTGATCAGATTGCGCGTGACGGCGCGCGGCGCCTGCTTCTTGCCGATCACGAGCCCGAGCCGCGCTTGCGTCCCGGACGGCTTGCCGTACAAAACGAAGTGCGGCGAACGCCGCCAGGGGCGCAAACGAAAAACGGATGAGAACTCATCCGTTTTCAGCAGCCTTGCGGCCTTGGGGAACGCGGCCTGCGCCGGCAACTGAACGATGTCCTGTTTCAAGACTTCTGTGCGGCGCGTGAGCGGCTCGCTGTCGAGTGCAAGATCCAACCGCGAGCGGGCATTCGGCAGACTTAGATGGCCAGGCGCTTGCGGCCCTTCGCGCGGCGAGCGTTGATGACCTTGCGGCCGCCAGCGGTCTTCATGCGAACGCGGAAGCCATGGGTGCGCTTGCGGCGCGTCACGGAAGGTTGGTAAGTACGTTTCATGGTGCTCTCACTTGAGTTGATTGACCGCGCGGGCTTGGCTCCAGTGTGGTCACTGCAAGCGCGATGGCCGGAGGTTCAGGAATTCTGTTTTCGCGGAACCCGCTATTTAAACCGTTTTCCTATTGACCGTCAATAGGTTAGCGCGAGCGAACGCGCATTCCGGCGGATTTGCGGCCTCGTCGACGCGCTGATTTGACCCTGTGGATAACTCGCGCGCCGCCCTCGTTTGGCGTTAGAATCTCGCCTTACTCCCAAATATCCGCCCGCTGCTTCGGCCCGCCGTCCGCCCGCAAACCCTTGCGGCGTAAGCCTCCGGAGCATCCCTGCTCGGCTGTGCCGGGACTTGTCCGAACGTTCGGCAAGCACGGCCCGCAGGTGCGGAGCAACCATAACGACCGCATTCGATGAACGATTTCTGGGAACACTGTTCCGCACTGCTTGCGCGAGAACTCACGCCGCAGCAGTACGTCACGTGGATCAAGCCGCTGACCCCGGTCGACTTCGATGCCGACGCAAACACCCTGCGCATCGCCGCTCCCAACCGCTTCAAGCTCGACTGGGTGAAAAGCCAGTTCTCGGGCCGCATCGCCGACGCGGCGCGCGACTTCTTCAGCGCACCCATCGATGTTCAGTTCGTACTCGATCCCAAAGCAACTGCGCGCAACGCGATCGGCGGCGGATTGAGCGCCGCGCCGCGCCCGACCGCGAGCGCACCCGCCGCGGCGCGCGCTCCGGCGCCGTCGGCGGCGGTGCCGCAAGCGCCTTCCGTGGTTGCGCACGCGAATGCCACAGCGCATATCAACGCGCTCGCCGCCGAAGCGGCGCAACAGGCGCAAGCCACGCAGGACGACCAGGCCGATCTCGATCTGCCGAGCCTCGACGCCAACGAAGCCGCCGCCGGCCGGCGCACGTGGCGCCCGGGCGGCGCGCCGTCGGCGGGCGGTGAAACCGATTCCGCCTACGAGCGTTCCAAACTGAACCCGGTGCTGACGTTCGACAACTTCGTCACCGGTAAGGCGAACCAGCTCGCGCGCGCGGCCGCCATTCAGGTCGCCGACAATCCGGGCATTTCGTATAACCCGCTCTTCCTGTATGGCGGCGTGGGTCTCGGCAAGACGCACCTGATTCACGCCATCGGCAATCAGTTGCTGATGGACAAGGCGGGCGCGCGCATTCGTTACATTCACGCGGAACAATACGTATCGGATGTCGTGAAGGCGTACCAGCGCAAGGCGTTCGACGACTTCAAACGCTATTACCATTCGCTCGATCTGCTGCTCATCGACGATATTCAGTTCTTCTCCGGCAAGTCGCGCACGCAGGAAGAGTTCTTCTACGCGTTCGAGGCGCTCGTCGCGAACAAGGCTCAGGTCATCATCACGAGCGATACCTATCCGAAGGAAATTTCCGGTATCGACGACCGCCTGATCTCGCGCTTCGACTCTGGCCTGACGGTCGCGATCGAGCCGCCCGAGCTGGAAATGCGCGTGGCCATTCTGATGAGGAAGGCGCAGTCCGAAGGCGTGAGCCTGTCGGAGGACGTCGCGTTTTTCGTCGCGAAGCATCTGCGCTCGAACGTTCGCGAGCTCGAAGGTGCGTTGCGCAAGATCCTCGCGTACTCGAAGTTTCACGGCCGCGACATCACGATCGAGCTGACCAAGGAAGCGCTCAAAGATTTGTTGACGGTGCAGAACCGGCAGATCTCGGTGGAGAACATTCAGAAGACGGTCGCCGACTTCTACAACATCAAGGTCGCCGACATGTACTCGAAAAAGCGGCCGGCCAACATTGCGCGCCCGCGCCAGATCGCGATGTATCTGGCGAAGGAGCTGACGCAGAAGAGCCTGCCCGAAATCGGCGAACTGTTCGGAGGACGCGATCACACGACCGTGCTGCACGCGGTGCGCAAGATCGCGGCCGAGCGCGGCACTGATGCGCAGTTGAACCACGAACTGCACGTGCTCGAACAGACGCTGAAGGGCTAAGGGGCCTGCGGGCGCGGCGCGGAGAACGCACGCGTCATTTATTGCGTTCGAGCGCCTGTTTTTTGATGAAAACGCCCCCATTTTTAGGGGGCGGTTCCGTTTTGAGGCACAATATAGGTTTAGCCGTCCGTGGCCTGGGCGGCTTTCGAGCGCAGTTTTCGCGAGTGACCGGCGGGGGGCCGGCAACGCGTGTTACGAGGTTGTCCGTTGGGCAAATCTGGTGGCGAAACCGGCGGACAGGCCGTCACATCAACGAAGGAACTCTATGCAACTGGTCAAGACCGAACGAGATAATCTTCTAAGGCCGCTGCAAACCGTGAGCGGCATCGTAGAACGCCGCCATACGTTGCCGATCCTCGCGAATTTGCTCATTACCAAGAACGGCGCAGATGTGTCGTTCCTCTCGACCGACCTCGAACTCCAGATCACGACCCACGCCGATTTCGGCGTCGGCAGCGACCAGGTCGCCACCACGGTCGCCGCGCGCAAGCTGCTCGACATTCTGCGCGCGATGCCTTCCGGCGAAGTGGTGCTCGATCTTTCCGACAAGCGCCTCACGGTGCGGTCCGGCAAAAGCCGCTTCGCGCTGCAGACGCTCGCCGCCGACGAATTTCCCACGGTCAACCAGGCTACTGACTTCGGCGCGAGCCTTTCGGTTCCGCAAAAGACATTCCGCCAGTTGCTCGGCATGGTCTATTTCGCGATGGCCCAGCAGGACATCCGCTACTACCTGAACGGCATGCTGCTCGTGGTGGACGGCGACCAGCTGATGGCGGTCGCGACCGACGGCCACCGTCTCGCGTTCTCGTCGATGAAGATCGAAGGCTCGTTCGCGCGCCAGGAAGTGATCATCCCGCGCAAGACGATTCTCGAGCTCCAGCGTCTGCTCGAAGACATCGACGATTCCTTGAAGATCGACATCGCCGCGACGCAGGTGAAGTTCAGCTTCGGCCAGGTGGAGCTCGTGTCGAAGCTGGTCGAGGGCAAATTCCCCGACTTCCAGCGCGTGATCCCGAAGTCTCACAAGAACACGTTCGAAATCGGCCGTGAAGAGTTGCAGCGTTCGTTGCAGCGCGCGGCGATTCTGACTTCCGACAAGTTCAAGGGCGTGCGTTGCCTGGTCGAGCCGGGCCAGCTCAAGATCATGTCGACCAACGCCGACCAGGAAGAGGCGCAGGAAGAACTGGAGATCGCTTATCAGGGCGATACCGTCGATATCGGATTCAACGTCACGTATCTGCTCGATGTGCTCGCGAATCTGAAGATCGACACGCTCAAAGTGAGCCTCGGCGATGCCAATTCCAGTGCGCTCATCACGATTCCCGAGAACGAGGAATTCAAGTACGTGGTGATGCCGATGCGCATCTGACGCGCGCAATACCGGGAACACTCCAAGGGGCGGCGCGCCCCTTTGGCGTTTTTAAGGTGTTTTGAAAAGTTCGAGCAGTAACCCAGGCAGTGACGCAGAACCGGAAAATTCCATGACTGAAAACACAAACCCGCAGCCCGACAACAAGCCCGACAATAGCTATGGCGCTTCGTCCATTCAGATCCTCGAAGGTCTGGAGGCGGTGCGCAAGCGGCCGGGCATGTACATCGGCGATACGTCGGATGGCACCGGTTTGCATCACCTCGTTTTCGAAGTGCTGGACAACTCCATCGACGAAGCGCTCGCTGGCTATTGCGACGACATTCACGTCGTCATTCACGCGGACAACTCGATTTCCGTGACCGACAACGGCCGCGGCGTGCCGACCGGCCTGAAGCGCGACGACAAGCACGATCCGAAGCGCAGTGCCGCCGAAATCGTGATGACCGAGCTGCACGCGGGCGGCAAGTTCGACCAGAACAGCTACAAGGTGTCGGGCGGCCTGCACGGCGTGGGCGTGTCGTGCGTGAACGCGCTGTCGGAATGGCTGCGCCTCACGGTGCGCCGCGACGGCAAGAAGCACTTCATGGAATTCGCGCGCGGCGTCGTGCAGAACCGCGAGATCGTCGAAGAGGACGGCGTGCAGTATTCGCCTATGCCCGTCGTCGGCGATACGGAAAATCGCGGCACCGAAGTGCACTTTCTCGCAGATGCGACCATCTTCGGCAATGTCGAATTTCACTACGACATTCTCGCGAAGCGCATGCGCGAGCTCTCGTTCCTGAACAACGGCGTGCGTATCCGCCTGACGGATCAGCGCACCGGCAAGGAAGACGACTTCGCGTTCGCGGGCGGCGTGAAGGGCTTCGTCGAGTACATCAACAAGGCGAAGCAGGTGCTGCATCCGACCGTCTTCCACGCGGTTGGCGAACGCGAGAACGTGACCGTCGAAGTGGCGATGCAGTGGAACGACAGCTTCAACGAGAGCGTGCTGTGCTTCACGAACAACATTCCGCAGCGCGACGGCGGCACGCATTTGACCGGACTGCGCGCGGCGATGACGCGTGTCATCAACAAGTACATCATCGATAACGAGATCGCGAAGAAGGCGAAGGTCGAAACGACCGGCGACGATATGCGCGAGGGTCTGTCGTGCGTGCTGTCGGTGAAGGTGCCGGAGCCGAAGTTCAGCTCGCAGACGAAGGACAAGCTGGTGTCGTCGGAAGTGCGCGCGCCGGTCGAGGAAGTCGTGGCGAAGGCGCTCGAAGACTATCTGCAGGAGACGCCGAGCGACGCGAAGATCATCACGGGCAAGATCGTCGATGCGGCGCGCGCTCGCGATGCGGCGCGCAAGGCGCGCGAGATGACGCGCCGAAAGGGCGTGCTCGACGGCATCGGCTTGCCGGGCAAGCTCGCCGATTGTCAGGAGAAGGATCCGGCGAAGTCGGAGATTTATATCGTCGAGGGCGACTCGGCGGGCGGATCGGCGAAGCAAGGGCGGGATCGCAAGTTCCAGGCGATCTTGCCGTTGCGCGGGAAGGTGCTGAACGTCGAGAAGGCACGCTTCGACAAGCTGATTTCGTCCGAGCAGATCGTCACGCTGGTGACGGCGCTCGGGTGCGGTATCGGCAAGGATGATTACAACCTCGACAAGCTGCGCTATCACCGCATCATCATCATGACCGACGCGGACGTCGACGGCGCGCACATCCGCACGCTGCTGCTGACGTTCTTTTATCGGCAGATGCCGGAGATCGTCGAGCGCGGATATATCTATATCGCGCAGCCGCCGCTCTACAAGATCAAGGCGGGGAAGGACGAGCGCTATATGAAGGACGCGCACGAACTCAATCAGCATATGTTGAAGCTGGCGCTTCAAGGGTCGGAACTTGTCCCGAGCGAGGGCGCTGATCCCATTTCCGGCGATGCGCTGGGCGAACTCGCGCGTGCGTATCTGCTCGCGCAGGCTGTGGTCGATCGCTTGAGCCGCATCTACGACGCGGCGGCGCTCGAAGCGGTGATGGATGGCGTCGTCATCGATCTTTCATCGCAGGAAGCGGCTGATGCGTCGGCGAAGCGTCTGGAAGAACGGCTGCGTGCCGATCCATTGAAGCCTGAAGTGACCGTTCAAGCGGCTTACGATCAAGTGCGCGAGTTGCGCTCGCTGCATGTCAAGCGGCGCCATCACGGCAATGTCAAGGTGACGGTGCTCGATGAAGACCTTCAGTTGACGGCGGACTACAAGCAGCTCGTCTCGACGGCCGATACGTTCAAGGGGTTGATCGGCGAAGGCGCATTGATCAAGCGCGGCGAACGGTCGATGGCCGTCACCGATTTCAAGACCGCGATGAAGTGGCTGATCGCCGATGCGGAACGCAATGTCAGCAAGCAGCGATATAAGGGGCTGGGCGAGATGAATCCCGAACAGCTCTGGGAAACGACGATGGATCCGAACGTGCGGCGTCTGTTGCGCGTGCAGATCGAAGACGCGATTGCTGCGGATGGCATTTTCACGACGCTCATGGGCGATGATGTCGAACCGCGGAGAGCGTTTATTGAAAGTAATGCGTTGCGGGCGGGGAATATCGACGTTTGATTCAAAAGCGCAGCAATGTCCTGAACCGTAATCGCCGCATTTCGAACCGGCGATTACGGCGCGTCGAGAATAAAAACAACACGCAGTAATGGCTCCCGCGACTTCCGCTGAGATTCTCCAGCGCTTCGAGAACTTGAACGTCTGGCGGCGCGGCGATGTACGCGCGCCGCATAAGCCGTTGCTCGTGCTTCTCGCACTCGGCTTGTTCGTTCGGGATATCCGCGTCATTCCGTTCATCGAATATGGCAGTTCGCTGACCGACTTGCTACGCGAGTTCGGTCCGCAACGGCAAACGTACTACCCCGAGCTTCCATTTCTGCATCTCCGTAGCGACCACGTCTGGCAGGTGGCGATTCACGGCACATGCGACGAACTCGTTCTGCGCGTCCATTTGACGAAGACGCAACTACGCGAACTGAATGCGACCGGGCGATTTCCGGACGACGTTCAGCAATGCTTCGACGAAGATCCCCGCCGCATCGCGACGGTCGCGCGACTTCTGCTCGACAGGCATTTTCCAGAGAGCGTCCATCGCGACATACTGGACGCGACCGGACTTTCGCTCGACGTTTCCGTGCCCGCCACGCAAAGGCGTGATCCGATGTTCCGCGGCCAGGTTCTGACCGCATATCAATATCGCTGCGCGCTGTGCGATCTCGACGTGCGCATCGGCAATATGTCGGTCGGTCTCGAGGCCGCGCATATCAAATGGCATCAGGCGCACGGACCCGACGTCGTCGCTAACGGCGTCGCGTTGTGCTGCATGCATCACAAGCTTTTCGACCTTGGCGCCTTCACCCTGGGCGACGATCGACGCGTTCTCGTATCGGACGCAGCTTACGGATCTTCGCGCCAATTCGATGAAATCCTGCTGCGGCACCATGGGCGTCAGATGAACGCCCCGGTTCACGCGGAAGATCATCCTTCGGGCGACTTCATCGTCTGGCATCGCGCGCAGGTCTTCAAGGGACGCGCGAGGCCGATCTAGGCCGCCTTCAACGGCAACCAGATCTCCGTCACCAAATCCGCCGGCGCCGTCTCCCTCGGATCGCTGACATACACCTCGAACACGGGCGCGTCGCCGGTTTCTCGTCCCGATTTTGGCAGCCATTCGCCATAAAGCCACTGATACGCGAAGCAAAGCTGCGCATACGGCCCGACATGCGTGAGCACCGCAAAGTCTCCGCCCGCGACTTCCATGCGCGACACCGGCGCTTCGAATCTCACGGAGTCCGGCTCGAACAGTTCACAACACGCCATCGACCGAAGTTCATCATCAGCCACGGCCGCCGGATCATCGAAATAAATGCCGAGCGAACGCGCGCGAGGATCGATCAACCCGCGCATCGCGAGCCAATGAAACAGCAGTTCAAACGCCCGCCCGATGTTCATATACGACCCGCGATGTGCCATCGCGGCGACGGCGAAACCCTTCCGGGTACGAATATCGACCTGATGCATCGCGGTATCTCCTGATCGGGCTTCATCGAAAGGAACAAACATCGAAGCGCCGCCTTCGTTGCGAAATTGCCCAGGCGCCATCCGGTAGCTCGCCTGAAACGCCCGCGAAAACGCCTGCACGCTGCCATACCCGGCTCGCTCGGCGATGGAATCGATGGGCACGCCGCCGTGCACGAGCTCATTTGCCGCGCGATGCAACCGCAACCGCCGCACGGTTGCAGCCGCAGTCTCCCGATAAAACGCGTGATAGATCCGATGCCAGTGATAAGGCGACAAACAGGCCACCTCCGCGAGCCGATTGAGATCGAGCTCATCATCGAGATGGTCGTGGATATACGCGACCACGCGCGCGAGCCGCGCCTCGTAGAGCTTGCTGCTCATGGTTCGCTCCGGAAAGTAGACTCGATGCAAAGCAAAGTAGCACGACCGGCTTTAGCATTTCTTGCGGACTTGCGCGGACCGCGCCGGTGCGAGAGACGCGTACACTTTCGCCTTTGGGCGCACGAACGCGCCACGAACCAGAGAAATTCGCATATGTTCACCTGTCGAAACCAGTCCTGCGGCGCCGAGTGGGCCCTGTCGGATGTCGTTATCAAGAACGAGGGCCAAGGCCTGCTGTTCCGCTGCCCGATGTGCGGCGCGCGCAACTACGTGACGCGCAACGATGCCGACGACGGCACCGCCACGTACGAGCAGGTCACTGAAATCCCGCCGCGCGGAACACGCTGAAATCATGACGACCGAAACCTCCTTCAGCAGTCTGCCGCTCTCACCGGCGATGCAGTCGAACCTGCAGCAACTCGGCTATCTGTCGATGACGCCGATCCAGGCGGCAAGCCTGCCGCCGGCGCTCGCGGGCCAGGATCTCATCGCGCAGGCCAAAACGGGCAGCGGCAAGACGGCGGCCTTTACCCTGCCGCTGCTCTCCAGGCTCGACGCGAGCCAGTTCGACGTGCAAGCGCTCGTCTTATGCCCGACACGCGAACTCGCCGATCAGGTCACGCAGGAAATCCGCCGCCTCGCGCGCGCGGAAGAGAACGTGAAAGTGCTGACGCTGTGCGGCGGCACGCCGATGCGCCCGCAGATCGCGAGCCTGGAGCACGGCGCGCACATCATCGTGGGGACGCCTGGCCGCATCATGGATCACCTCGACCGGGGCACGCTCGCGCTCGACGCCGTGCGCACGCTCGTCCTCGACGAAGCCGACCGCATGCTCGACATGGGCTTCTTCGACGATATCGCGTCAGTTGCGCGGAAATGCCCGAAGGATCGCCAGACCTTGCTGTTCTCGGCGACGTATCCCGAGGGCATCGCGAAACTGAGCCAGCAATTCCTGCGCAATCCGCGCGAGATCAAGCTCACCGAACAGCACAGCAACGCGAAAATCAAGCAGCGCTTCTATCAGGTCGAGGATCACGAGCGCCTGCACGCGGTCGGCCTGCTCCTCGATCACTACCGTCCGGTGAGCACGCTCGCGTTCTGCAACACGAAGCAGCAGTGCCGCGACCTGCTCGACGTGCTGCGCGCGCAAGGCTTCGAAGCGCTGACGCTGCACGGCGAGCTGGAGCAACGCGAACGCGACCAGGTGCTCGTGCAGTTCGCGAATCGCAGTTGCTCGGTGCTCGTCGCAACCGATGTCGCCGCGCGCGGCCTCGACATCTCGCAACTCGAAGCAGTGATCAACGTCGATGTGACGCCGGATCCGGAAGTGCACGTGCATCGAATCGGCCGCACGGGACGCGGGGACGAAGAGGGCTGGGCGCTGTCGCTCGCGAGCATGGACGAGATGGGACGCGTCGGCTCGATCGAACAGGCGCAGCGCGCGGAAGTGGAATGGCATCCGCTCGACGAACTGACATCGGCGGAACCGGGTCACCTGAAGCCGCCAATGGCGACGCTGCAAATCCTCGGCGGCCGCAAGGACAAGATCCGCCCGGGTGACGTGCTCGGCGCGCTCACCGGCGAAGCGGGCTTCGACGGCAAGCAGATCGGCAAGATCAACGTGATGGATATGGTGACGTACGTGGCCGTCGAGCGAAACGTCGCGGACGAAGCGGTGCGCAAGCTGGGCGCGGGCAAGCTCAAGGGCCGCAAGGTGAAAGTGCGGAGAATGTGAGCGCGCTCAGGTTTCGCGCGACGGCTCTCCGACGATTCGTTCAGACGACGGATGGCGCGTCACCAGCCGCAGACCGCTTGCAATACTGCCCGCGCCCGCGAACGCCGCACCGAGCGACAGCGCGAGCGCCGGGCCATGCTTTCCGGCGATGCTGAAGCACAGCGCGACGAGCGCCGCGCCTGTCGCCTGCCCGATGAGACGCGATGTGGCGATCGTGCCGCTGGCACCGCCGCTGCGTTCACGCGGCGCGCTCGACATGAACGCCTTCAGATTCGGCGACTGAAAGAACCCGAAGCCCGCGCCGCAGATCGCCATTCGGATGCAGATCTCCAGCGCGTGCGGCTGGGCCGGCAGCATCGCGAGCGACACCATCCCGACGCACAGAATGGCCAATCCGACGCCGCCGAGCAAGCCGGGCGCGTGGCGATCGGAGAGGCGTCCCGCGATGGGCGCCATCAGCGCGACGAGCGCGGACCACGGCGTCATCAGAAATCCCGTTTCGACCTGGCTGCGGCCCAGCACGCTTTCGAAAAAGAACGGCAGTGACACGAACGCGAGCCCTTGCGCCGCGAACGAGCAGATGGCGGTCATCGTCGAGAGCGCGAACATCGGGCGGCGAAAGAGATCGACGGGCAACATCGGCGCGGGATGGCCGCGTTCGCGTCGCAGCAGAAGAACGCCCGCGAGCAGCGCGACGCCGAAAGCCGTCAGCACCGTATGAGCCGGCGCGCGCTGGGACGCTTCGCCGAGCGCGAAAATCAGCGACGCAAACGTGACGACGTTGAGCAGGGCCGCGACGCGATCGAAGCCGTGCTCGGCTCGTTTGGTCTGCGGCAGCGACGGCCACGCGATCATCAGCGCGAACACGCCGACGGGCAGGTTGACCGCGAAGAGCCACGGCCAGGTGCCGAGCGAGAGCACGATCGACGCGACCGTCGGCCCGACCGCGAACGCGATGCCGACGACGAGCGCATTCAGCCCGACGCCGCGCCCCAGCCGATGCGGCGGGAAGATCGCGCTGATGAGCGCCGCGTTGACGCTCATGATCGCGCTCGCGCCGAGGCCTTGCAGCAGGCGTGCGGCGACGAGCGTCGGCAGCGACCACGAGAAAGCGCATATCGCCGAGGCGATGAGAAACAGGACGAGCCCGCCGAGATAGACGCGCCGATGGCCGAGGATGCCGCCGAGCGCCGCGAGGGGAAGCAGGGTCGCGACCATCGCGAGTTGATACGCGTTGATGATCCAGACCGACGCGGCGGGCGTCGTATGCAAATCGGCGGCGATGGCGGGCAGCGCGGTATTGGCGATCGCGGTGTCGAGCGTCGCGAGCGCGACCGAGAGCAGGATCGCGGCCATGCCGCGGCGCTCGAGCGGGGTCATCGGGGCGTCGGGATCGTGCGGCAGAGTTTGGGGGCGTTCTTCGGTGGGCACGGCGGGATTCCGGATGTAAGCGAACGGAGAATAATCCGAAACGATACGGGAAGATGGCCGGTTTTGCTGCGCCGATGCGCGGGAGCTTTCAAAGCGGTGTCAGCGGTTATGCTTTGCGCACGAGTATCGAAGGAGACCAGGGATGACCATTCGAATAGTCAGATTGGGGACGCCGCGCGCGGAGGATGAAGGGTTGCGCATCGGCACGGTGCGCCGGCCGCCGCGCGGGGTGCCGAAGGCCGAATTTGCGAAGCGTGATTTTTATGATGTGTGGTATCCGGTGCTGTCGCCGACGCAGGAACTCGTCACGGAAGCGCTTCACGCCGAAGACGAGAAGGCGTGGCGCGCGTTCGTGAAGAAGTTCAAGGCGCAGATGGCGGAGCCGGATGCCAGCAAGACGCTCGATCTGCTCGCGGCGCTGTCGCATCGGACGAATATGTCGGTTGGATGTTATTGCGAGGATGAGGCGAGGTGTCATCGCTCGGTGTTGCGCGAGTTGTTGACGGCGCGTGGGGCGGATGTGATTTGACGCGGAAATGAAAAAGGGCTGCGCGTTGCGCAGCCCTTCGAATCTGGTGGTGGGGCGTGAGTGACTCGAACACTCGACCTACGGATTAAGAGTCCGCTGCTCTACCAACTGAGCTAACGCCCCAACAGAAACGAAATTATAGCGGCAGCTTTTGCAGAAGCGCAAGCCCCCGGCCCCAAAAATTCTTAACTTTCCGACGAAGCCCTCCGAGAGGCGCATCCGCACGCACGGCACGGCCCGGTATCATGACGCATCCTTCAAAACCATGAAGCCTGCCAATCAAAAAGGAACCATGGACGAAACCGCCATCAGCGCGCTGCTCGACAGTATCCTGGCCCCGTGGGTCAAGGAACTTCGGCTCGTGCCCGAATCAGTCGCCGAGAACGCCGTCACATTGCGCTTGCCGTATTCGGACCACTTGCGCCACGCGGGCGGCGTCATCTGCGGACAGGTCTTCATGGCCGCGGCGGATACCGCGATGGTCGTCGCCGTCTCGCACGTCATGGGCGGCTTCGTCCCGATGACCACCGTGTCCCTCAACACGACCTTCATGCGACCGGTGAAAGCCGGCGACGTGCTGATCACCGCCCACATCCAGCGTCGCGGGCGCAACCTCGTCTTCGGGGAAATCGACATCCACGATGACGAGGGCGAACTCGCCGCTCACGCGACCACCACCTACGCGCTCATCAACAAGTAAATGTTCGACCAAGTCGTATTCGCCGGCGGGGGAAACCGCTGCTGGTGGCAAGCCGGTTTCTGGGACGTGATCCGGCCGGAACTGGATCTCAAACCGCGCATCATCGCCGGTATTTCGGCGGGTGCGGCCACCGCCTGCATGCTCTACACGAACGAGTCGCGCTGGGTCATGGACTACTACGCCCACGCGCTGCGCGACAACACGCGCAACGCCTACTGGGGCAACCTGCTGCGCCGGCAATCCGTGTTTCCGCATTACCGCATCTATCGACAGGCGCTGCTCGACATCTTCGCGGACCGTTTCCATGAGCTCGCGAACGCGCCCGAGATTCGCATCGGCGTGTCGCATCTGCCGCGCTGGCTCGGCGCGCGCAGCGCAGTCGCGGCGGGGCTGATCGCATACAACATCGAGAAATATGTCCGCAAGACGCTTCACCCGACGCTCGGTCAGGCGCTCGGTTTTCATCCCGAATTCGTGAAAGCGCAGGAGTGCGCGACGATCGAAGATCTCGCCGATCTCATCCTGCAATCGTCGAGCACGCCGCCGTTCACGCCGATCCTGCGACGCAACGGCCGTCCCGTCCTCGACGGCGGCATGGTCGACAACGTCCCGGTCGCCGCGCTCGATGCGTCGCCGGGTGTCGTTCTCGTGATGGTCACGCGCCTGTATCCGCGCGAGCGCATGTTCGTCGTGCCGCACGGCGAGCAGAAGCGCATCTACATCCAGCCATCGCGCAAGGTGCCGATTTCGAGCTGGGACTATACGAGCCCGTCCCAGATGCAACATGCTTATGACCTGGGCCGCGCGGACGGCGAGGATTTTCTCGAGCGCTTGCCGCGTCTGATGGAAACCGCTTCGCATCCCGCTTGAGGAGCAGACCGTGACGAAGAAGCATACGTACGAACTGACCGTCGACTGGACCGGCAATCTCGGTTCCGGCACATCGGCTTACGACGCGTATTCGCGGGATCATCTGGTGCGCGTCGGCACGAAGGCGGCGATCGAGGCGTCGAGCGATCCGGCGTTTCGCGGCGACCCCGCCCGCCACAATCCCGAGGAGCTGTTCGTGGCGTCTTTGTCGTCGTGCCACATGCTCTGGTATCTGCACTTGTGCGCGACGAACAAGATCGTCGTCACGGGTTATGTCGATGAAGCCATCGGCACGATGCAGGAGGAGTCAAAGGGCGAAGGGCGCTTCGTCGATGTGCTGTTGCGTCCGCGCGTGACCATCGGCGCGGGGGGCAATGTCGATCTCGCGGCGCGCCTGCACGAGGAGGCGCATCGCTTCTGTTTCATCGCGAACTCGGTGAATTTTCTCGTGCGATGCGAGCCGTCGATCGAGATGTCGACCGTCTGAATCCGACACTCAGCGGCGGCGCGCGTGCTGAAGCGCTTCCTTGTTGAAGACGCTCGACGTATCGCCCGCATCGAAGGCGAGGATGTTTCTGAACGCCGCGCCGAAATACAGTTCGTAACTTTCGCGCTCCACATATCCGATGTGCGGCGTGCAGATCACGTTCTCGAGTCGCAGCAATCCGTAACCTTGCAGAATCGGCTCGCTCTCGAAAACGTCGACGGCAACCATGCCCGGCCGGTTGTGATGCAGCGAGTTGAGCAGCGCGTTCTCTTCGAGCAGCTCGGCGCGGCTCGTGTTGACGAAGAGCGCCGTGGGCTTCATGCGCATCAGGTCGTCTTGCTTGACGATGCCCGCCGTCTCATCGGTCAGGCGCAGATGCAGCGTCAGCACGTCGCTCTGTTCGAAAAGCGCCTCGCGGCTTTCAACGACCGCGAAGCCATCTTCGCGTGCCGCGCTCTGCGAATGCTCGCGCCCGTAGACGAGCACGTTCATCCCGAACGCTTTCCCGTACCCCGCCACCAGCTTGCCGATTTTGCCGTATCCCCAGATGCCGAGCGTTTGCCCGCGCAGCACCTGACCGAGGCCGAAGTTCGGCGGCAGCGCGGACGTCTTCAGCCCGGACTGCTGCCACGCGCCTTGCTTCAGGTTCGCGACGTATTGCGGAATGCGCCGCTGCGCCGACATGATGAGCGCCCACGTCAGCTCGGCGGGCGCCACCGGCGAGCCCGTGCCTTCCAGCACCGCGATGCCGCGTTCCGTACAGGCATCTATGTCGATATGACCGCCGCCCGCGCGTCCCGTCTGGCTGATCATGCGCAGCTTGGGGCACTTGTCGAGCAATTGAGAGCTGATGCGCGTGCGTTCGCGAATGAGCACGAGCGCATCCACTTCAGATAGCCGGCTCGCCAACTGCCCGAGACCACGCACCGTGTTATTGAAGACCTTCACCTCATGGTCATCGAGCAGATGGAAGCAATCGAGCTTCCGGACGGCATCCTGGTAGTCGTCGAGAATGGCGATTTTCATGGGCTTTGATTGGCTTTTGTTGGGCATCAAACGTGCTGCTTTTTTATGGAGGGCGAGAATGGAGTACTTAAATTCGGGTAAATACCGATAAATTGCGCTCTTTTGCGCTTTATTGCGCTGCATCACAGAGTTCGCGCGCCGCGGTGTTATGCTTGACTCCCCTTTTTTCCGGGAGCGTCATACGGCGGCGCGATGACGGAAAGATAATCCGCGCAACTTGCGGAAAACACGATGATCCGCGAAGAGACAGGCCACTTAGTATCTCTTTTTAACAGTTTGTTCCTTTGCGACGCAAGCCGCGAAGGATTACGGTTGCTGTGTAAAGAATTCAGGCCCGTGACGCCGCATTGGCTCGCGAACCGCAATTCGTGCGATGAAAGCGCGTAACAGAAGTGCACGGATGCGCCCGGCGGTTCGAGTCGCAACGCCTCTCGCATGCAGCGTCAGTTGGGCGATTGGTTTTCATTGCAGAAGAACGGAGACAGCTCGATGAACCAGCCCGCAGTAGTCGAAGACACCAATAAAAATGCCGTCGATATCAAAGCGCCGGCCTATGTCCGGCACCGAAGACTCATCGAATGGGTGCAGCAAATCGCGGCCCTGACCAAACCGGACCGCGTCGAATGGTGCGACGGTTCGCAGGAAGAATACGACCGGCTCTGCCAGCAGATGGTCGAAGCCGGCACGATGAAGAAGCTCAACCCCGAGAAGCGCCCGAATTCGTTCCTCGCGTGTTCCGATCCGTCGGACGTGGCGCGGGTCGAAGACCGCACGTTCATCTGCTCAGAGCGCCGTGAGGATGCCGGCCCGACGAACAACTGGATCGATCCGCAAGACATGCGCGTCACGCTCGAAGGCCTGTTCGACGGCTCGATGCGCGGCCGCACGATGTACGTCGTGCCGTTCTCGATGGGCCCGCTCGGCTCGCCGATCGCGCACATCGGCGTCGAATTGTCGGATAGCCCGTATGTCGTCACGAACATGCGCATCATGACGCGCATGGGCCGCGCCGTGTATGACGTGCTGGGCGCGGACGGCGAGTTCGTGCCGTGCGTGCATTCGGTCGGCGCGCCGCTCGCGCACGGCCGCAAGGACGTGCCCTGGCCGTGCAACGACACGAAATACATCGTCCATTTTCCCGAATCGCGTGAAATCTGGAGCTTCGGCTCGGGCTATGGCGGCAACGCGCTGCTTGGCAAGAAGTGCTTCGCGCTGCGCATCGCATCGACGATGGGTCGCGATGAAGGCTGGCTCGCCGAGCACATGCTGATTCTCGGCGTGACATCGCCGCAAGGGCGCAAGTATCACGTCGCGGCGGCGTTCCCGTCGGCGTGCGGCAAGACCAATTTCGCGATGCTGATCCCGCCGAGCGATCTCAACGGCTGGAAAGTGACGACGATCGGCGACGATATCGCGTGGATCAAGCCGGGTCGGGACGGCCGGCTCTACGCGATCAATCCGGAAGCGGGCTATTTCGGCGTCGCGCCCGGCACGAGCGAAAAGACCAATTTCAACGCGATGGCGACGCTGAAGGAAAACGTGATTTTCACGAACGTCGCGCTGACCGATGACGGTGACGTCTGGTGGGAAGGCATGACCGACACGCCGCCCGCGCATCTGATCGACTGGCAGGGCCGCGACTGGACGCCCGAAATCGCGAAGGAAACGGGAGCCAAGGCCGCGCATCCGAACGCGCGTTTCACGGCGCCGGCCTCGCAATGTCCGTCGATCGACCCGGACTGGGAGAATCCGGCCGGCGTGCCGATCGACGCGTTCATCTTCGGCGGTCGCCGCTCGAACACGGTGCCGCTCGTCACCGAGGCGCGCGACTGGAAGGAAGGCGTCTATATGGCCGCCACGATGGGCTCCGAAACCACTGCCGCCGCCGCGGGCCAGCAGGGTGTCGTGCGCCGCGATCCGTTCGCGATGCTGCCGTTCTGCGGCTACAACATGGCCGACTACTTCGGCCACTGGCTGAAGATGGGCGAGCGCCTCGAAGCGATGCACGCGAAGGCGCCGAAGTTCTTCTGCGTCAACTGGTTCCGCAAAGGCGACGATGGCAAGTTCGTGTGGCCGGGCTTCGGCGAGAACATGCGCGTGCTGAACTGGATGATCGGTCGCGTCGAGGGCACAGCGAAGGGCGAAGAGCACGCGTTCGGCATTTCGCCGGGCTATGAGGACATCGACTGGGGCGCGCTCGGCTTCACGCGCGAGCAGTTCGAGCAGGTCATATCGGTCAACGACGCCGCCTGGCGCGACGAACTCGCGCTGCACGACGAACTGTTCACCAAGTTGCAGCACGGTTTGCCGCAAGCGCTGACCGAGGCCAAGGCCGGAATGGAGAAGCGTCTCGCCGCGTGAATGAATCGGCCGGCGCGTGTATGCGCTGGGGTTGTCTCATAAACTGAATCAATCCCCATATTTCGGGCTCGCATCTGCGGGCCCGTTTCTTTGTTGCCTACACCGTCAAAATTGACGCGGCCACTAATTTCAGTATTTCGTCCATCGGAGTTTGCTTAACCGAGTGTTGTGCGAATGACAACAGTCGGTGATCTTTCATCCGCGTAAGACGTCTAACTGCCAGATTTTTTTCGACTTTCTAGCCCTTCCCGGCAACTTCTGCACGAAAGCGCCGGTCCTAGGATAATCCTGAATTGCTTTGCAGCAGAATTCGAGCCGTCTAGCGGCAGGAGTTGTCTTATGGATCATTTGCAGTCGATGAGAGTGTTCGTCCGCGTCGCGGATCTCGGGAGTTTCGCCCGGGCCGCCAGCGCGATGGACATCTCCAACGCGGTAGCTACGCGCCACGTCGCGGACCTGGAAGGCCGCCTCGGCACGCGCTTGCTCAACCGCACGACGCGCAGCCTCTCGCTCACCGAGTCCGGTCAGGTGTATCTGGAACGGGCGCGGCAGATTCTCGACGAACTGGAAGACGTCGAACAGATGGTGGTTGCGCGCAATCACGAACCGCTCGGTTCGTTGAGGATCGTCGCGCCTGTGGTGTTCGGTCTGCATAATCTCGCGCCTGTCTTGCAGACGTACGCGCAGCGCTATCCGAAGGTCGTGCCGGACGTGACTTTGGTGGACCGTCAGGTCGATCTGGTCGAGGAAGGTTTCGATGTCGGCATCGTTATCGCGCGGCAGGTGAAGAGCGCGAGCGTCGTCACGCGACGCCTGACGACCGGTTGCATGACCGTCTGCGCGACGCCCGCGTATCTGGAAACGCACGGCACGCCGACGCGTCCCGAGCATCTGCTCGAGCATCCGTGTCTGAGCCTGCCCGCCGAATACTGGGGCGACGAGCGTGTGTTCACAGGGCCGGATGGTGAAGTGCGTGTGCGGCCGCAGAACGTGATCATCGCGAACAACACCGAGATGCTGCGGCAGTTCGCGCTGCTCGGCATGGGCATCGCGATTCTGCCGAGCTATCTGATCGGCAACGACACGACACGCGGCCAGCTCGTGCGCCTGCTTGGCGACTATCAATTGCCGCAGGTCGAGATCAACGTCGCGTATCCGAGCCGCCGTCATTTGCCGGCGAAAGTGCGCACGTTTATCGATCATCTCGTCGAGCATTTCAGCCAGACGCCGAATCATCAGCTCGGCGAGCAGTGGATTCGCGATGGCCGCGGCAGGCCGGGTTCGCATCCCCACTATGAGCAGGCCGAGGAAGCCGCGATTGCCGCGCCGCGCTCACGGCCGATCGACGGTGAACTGGCACCGAAGCTGTCGAAGCCTTCGCGACCGCGAGGGCGCCTGCCGGCGGCTTCTCCCTTCTGAAGGGCTCGCGCCAGGCGCAAATGAAAAACCCCCGCGAAGCGATTCGCGGGGGTTTTTCTCTTTAGCCGGCAAAACGGGGGATCAGCTCGCCTTCTTCGCCGCGGTCTTTTTCGCTGGGGCCTTTTTCGCGGGCGCTTTCTTCGCTGCGGTCTTCGCCGACGTGGTCTTGGCGGCCACCGCGACATCGCTGTCGCCGCTTTCGTCGCCGCTATCGGCTGGCGCTTCGGTGGCCGCGCCGCGCTTACCCGCCGTCTTCGCTGCCGGCTTGCCTTCCTTCTTCTCGAACTCGAAGCCGATCTTGCCGTCCGGCTGCTTCACGAGAAACGCCTTGAAGTTGCGCCCGGTGCGCGACGACTTGAAGTTCGTCAGCAGATCCGTGCGGCCTTCATTGAGCAGCTTTTCCATCTGCTCGCGGCTGATTTCCTGTTGAAGAATCACCTTGCCTGAGCGGAAGTCGCACGTTTTCGGATTCGACACCGAGTTTTCGCACACATAGCTCATGCCGTGCTCGAATACGCGCGATTGGCACTTGGGACACGCGCCGACCGGCGTTTGCTCGGAGAAATCAGGCGGTTCGCCGTCTTCGCCGCCGGAATCCTGCCCGAAGTCGAATTCGAGCTTGTAGTTCTTGATCTCGTCGTCGAATGAAAGTTTGAGAATGGCGGAGAACGGCCGGCCCATTTTGCTGCGGAATCCCGACAGCGGTCCGATGGTTTTCTCGCGCAGCAACTCCTCGACTTCCGGGATTTCGAATTGTCGGCCGCCTGGAATCTTCGAGATCGAGAACTCGCACTTCGTGCACGCAAAGCGGCGATAGTTTTCCTTAACCTGCGCGCCGCAGTTCGGGCACGGCGTTTCGAGCGTCGCGTAATCGCCGGGAATCGTGTCGGAGTCGTATTCCTTCGCGCGTTTGACGATGGTCTGCGTCATGCGCGCGATTTCCTGCATGAACGCATCGCGGTGCAGGTTGCCGCGCTCCATCTGCGAAAGCTTGTGTTCCCACTGGCCGGTCAATTCGGGCGCGGTCAGCTCCTCGACGCCCAGGCCCCGGAGCAACGTCATCAACTGGAACGCCTTGGCTGTCGGAATGAGCTCGCGGCCTTCGCGCACCATATATTTCTCGCCGAGCAGCCCTTCGATGATCGCCGCGCGCGTGGCCGGCGTGCCGAGGCCCTTCGCGGCCATCGCGTCGCGCAACTCTTCGTCTTCGACGAGCTTGCCCGCGCCTTCCATCGCCGAAAGCAGCGACGCTTCGTTGTAGCGCGCGGGCGGCTTGGTCACGAGACCGTGCGCCTGAACCTTCTCGACATCGACCTTTTCGTTCTTTTGCACCGGCACGAGATTGCCTTCTTCGCCCGCGGCTTCGCGGCCGTAGACCTGCAGCCAGCCCGGCTCGACGAGCACCTTGCCTTCCGTCTTGAAGTGATGCCCCGACACTTCGGTGATGCGCGTGGTCACGAGATATTCCGCCGCCGGGAAGAACACCGACAGGAAACGCTTGACGACGAGGTCGTACAGCTTCTGCTCGGGTTCCGACAGCGACTTCGGCGCCTGCAGCGTCGGGATGATCGCGAAGTGATCGCTGATTTTCGAATTATCGAAAATGCGCTTGTTCGGTTTCACCCAGCCCTTGTCGAGCACCTGCTTCGCGAACGGCAGATAGTTGTTGCTCTCCTTGAGCATGGTCAGGGTGTCCTTGACCGTGTTCAGGTAGTCCTCGGGCAGCGCGCGTGCATCGGTACGCGGATAGGTCAGGACCTTGTGCTTCTCATACAGCGCCTGCGCGAGTCCGAGCGTGTTCTTCGCCGAAAAGCCGAAGCGGCCATTGGCTTCGCGCTGCAAGCTGGTCAGATCGAAGAGAAGCGGCGACATCTGCGTCGACGGCTTCGATTCCTCGGTCACGACGCCGGTCTTGCCGCGGCACGCAGCGACCACCGTTTCCGCGGCCGCGAGACTCCACAGGCGCGAATCGCGCTGCTCGGGGTCGTTTTCGACGCGCTTGAACTTCGGGTCGAACCAGCGGCCTTCATAAAGGCCCTTCGCGGCGATGAACTCCGCGCGCACTTCCCAGTAATCGCGCGGAACAAAGCGGCGAATTTTCTCTTCACGTTCGACGACGATCGACAACGTAGGCGTCTGAACTCGACCGACGGTCGTCAGAAAAAAGCCGCCGCCCTTGCTGTTGAACGCGGTCATCGCGCGCGTGCCGTTGATGCCCACGAGCCAGTCCGCTTCCGAACGGCAGCGCGCCGCATCGGCGAGCGGCTGCATGTCGGCATCACTGCGCAGGTTCGCGAAGCCTTCTCGGATCGCGGCGGGCGTCATGGATTGCAGCCACAGGCGTTGCACCGGCTGCTTCGCCTTCGCGTGCTGCGCGATCAGGCGGAAGATCAGCTCACCTTCGCGCCCCGCGTCACATGCGTTGATGAGGCGGTCGACATCCTTGCGCTTCATCAGTTTCGTCAGCACCTTCAGGCGCGACTCGCTCTTCGCGATCGGATTCAGGTCGAAATGCGGCGGAATCACCGGCAGATTGGCGAAGCTCCATTTGCCGCGCTTGACGTCGTACTCTTCCGGCGCGGCAATCTCTAGCAGGTGGCCGACCGCGGACGAGAGCACGTAGTCGTCGCTCTCGTAGTACTCGTCATGCTTGGTGAAGCCGCCCAGCGCACGCGCGATGTCGTTCGCGACGGAGGGCTTCTCAGCGATGATCAGGGCTTTGGACATGACTCAAAAGGTTGGTAACTGGCAGCGGCCCGGTTTGGACTGCTTTAACGACCGCTTTATAGCACACGCTTTGCGCGGCAGGCGTCGAAGCTGGAATCGGGGCGTTTCAATATCTGGCTCGAAAAGCGCACAGCGAGAGGCGCAAAACGCGCGTTTCGCGTGCGTCGTATTCAGGCCGCAGCAAGCGCCGGGCGCAGTTTCGGCGCGCCGACCATGCCCGGCAGCGCGGTCAGATCGGTCAGCATCCGCTCGACGATCGACACTTGCGGCAGCACCGTGCCGAAAAACCGCGTCGTGACGGCGTCCTCGATCAGGATGGTAGGAAAATTTTCGACGTCGAGGTCGTCGAAGCGATCGGCGTGGTTCTCGATATCGATCCAGGCGAAGCAGATTTCCGGATGCGCGGCCGCCAGCCTGTCGAACCCTTCGCGATATTCGCGGCAGGTCCCGCACCATTCCGCGCACAGGCAGGCGACGAACAGCGTGCCAGGCACGGCGATGCGCTCCGCGATGCGGTCGGCATCGGTATCGAGATTCAGCGCAGACATGGCGGGTGCGAAATCCTTTATTGGTATCGGCTGCGGGGGAGGCTCATTTTTCCGCGAATGTAGCACGACGCGGCGTCACGAGCGCTCCACCGCCGCGTAGCGGCCGCCTCCGAGCGCGGCCACATGGCCCGACAGTTCGAGTTGCAGGAGCGCGCCCTGAAGTGCCGCGCCGTCCAGATCGGTGCGCATCGCGAGAATTTCAAGCGTCGCGGGTGCGTGGCCGAGTGCGCCGAGAACGCGCCCGGCATCGCCGCTGATCGGGCATTCGACGCCTGCCGAACTCGCCGATGCCCACGACGCGCTGACCGGACGCGGCTTTGCGCGTTTCGCCGCTGCGGTAGCCGCGCGCGCTGTTGCCGGCGGGAAACCGAACTCCTCGAGCACTTCTTCCGGCGTTTCGACGAGCTTCGCGCCCTGCTTGATCAGCCGATGACAACCTTGCGAAAGCGGTGCGTGAATCGAGCCGGGAATCGCGAAGACATCGCGCCCCATTTCGTTGGCGAGCCGGGCGGTGATGAGCGAGCCGGAACGCATCGCGGCCTCGACGATCAGCACGCCGCTCGACATTCCCGCGATCAGCCTGTTTCTTTGCGGAAAATTGGCGGAACGCGCCGGCGTGCCGAGCGGCCATTCGGCGAGGATCGCGCCGTCGCGGGCGATCTCATGGGCGAGCGTGTGATGCGCCGCCGGGTACACCAGATCGGCGCCCGTGCCGATCACCGAGACCGTGCCCGTGGCGCCCTCCAGCGCGCCGCGATGCGCGGATGCGTCGATGCCGAGCGCGAGACCGGACACCACGGATAGTCCCGCATCCGACAGCGCGCGGGCGAAGCGGCGCGCGTCTTCGAGTCCTTGCGGCGTGGCATGCCGGCTCCCGACAATGGCCACCGCGCGCACCTGAAGCAGATCGAGCCGGCCTTTCGCGTAGAGCAGCGGCGGCGGATCCGGCATCGTGAGAAGCGCCCGCGGATAGGTCGCGTCGGCGAGCGTCAGAATGTGATTACCCGGTTCGGACGCCCACGCCAGAACCGCTTCAATATAGTCATCGAACTGAACGCCTTCGATATCCTCCGGTGGCGCGAGCACGGCTTCGGCGGCGCGGGCATCGGCGGTTTCGGCGAGCGACGCGAAACTCTCCGACAAAACTTCGCGCGGACCGCCGAACGCACCGAGCAGCGTGCGCAGCGCGAGCGGCCGCAGCCCCTTCGCATGCGCGAGCCGCAGCCACGCGCGCAGTTCGTCGGCGTCGAGTATCGGGGCGGTGTCCCCGGTCGGCAGGTCGGCGGTCGTCATGTTAAGATTTTTGATCCGGAACAGATAAAGAAAGGTCGCTCAGGCGTGGTCCAAAGCCCGACGCGACGCCCATTGGCCGCTTGCCGGCGGCGTTGAATCCACTGGATTCGCCCGCATATCTTCGGCAGGCCGCCACTCACCCGCAACCTGGCCGAATGGCCGATTTACACGCGCCGCGGCGCGCGTAGACAATCCGAATCATGGCTCTGCTCAAGATACTCAACTACCCGGACAAGCGGCTGAACAAGGTGGCGAAGCCCGTCGCCGTGGTCGACGACCGCATCCGCAAGCTCGTCGCCGACATGGCCGAGACGATGTACGCCGCGCCCGGCGTCGGCCTCGCCGCGACGCAGGTGGACGTGCATGAGCGCGTGATCGTGATCGATGTCTCCGACGCGCACGACCAGCTCATGGTGTTGATCAACCCTGAGCTCGTCTGGACGAGCGACCAGAAGAAGGAGTGGGAAGAGGGTTGTCTCTCGGTGCCCGGCATTTACGATTTCGTCGAGCGCCCGGATAAAGTGCGCGTGAAGGCGCTGAACGAGAAGGGCGAAACCTTCGAGCTCGATTGCGACGGCCTGCTCGCGGTCTGTATTCAGCACGAGATGGATCACCTGGCAGGGCATGTGTTCGTCGAATATCTGTCGCAGCTCAAGCAGACGCGCATCCGCGGCAAGATGAAGAAGCTGGAAAAGGCGCTGTAACTGATGACTCAGTCGTTGCGCGTGGTTTTCGCCGGTACGCCGGAATTCGCTGCGGCCGCGCTTGCGGCCATTCACGCGGCGGGATTTTCCGTGCCGCTCGTGCTTACGCAGCCCGACCGGCCGGCCGGACGCGGCATGAAGTTGACCGCGAGCCCGGTCAAGCGCTTCGCGGTCGAGCATGGCCTGAAGGTCGCACAGCCCACTTCGCTGCGGCGCGCGGGCAAATATCCGCAAGAGGCGGCGGAGGCCATCGACCTTCTGCGGGCAACGCCGCACGACGTCATGGTCGTCGCCGCTTACGGGCTGATCCTGCCGCAAGAAGTGCTCGATATTCCGCCGCGCGGCGCCATCAACATCCACGCGTCGCTGTTGCCGCGCTGGCGTGGCGCTGCGCCGATCCATCGCGCGATCGAAGCGGGCGACGCCGAAACCGGCATCACGCTCATGCAGATGGACGCCGGCCTCGACACCGGCGCCATGATCCGCGAAGCGCGCACGCCAATTCTCGCCGACGACACCACGGCCACCCTGCACGACCGGCTCGCGCGAATCGGCGCGGAGTTGATCGTCGCGGGGCTGCGTGATCTCGAGCGTGACGGCTCGCTCCCGTCCACGCCACAGCCGGAAGACGGCACGACTTACGCCGAAAAGATCGCCAAGAACGAGGCCGCGCTCGATTGGCGGCGTCCCGCAGAAGAACTGGCGCGCCAGATTCGCGCGTTCGATCCGTTTCCCGGCGCGTTCGGCACGCTCGAGAACGCTGCGATCAAGATCTGGGCCGCGCATCCCGTCGATGTGTCGTCACGCGCGGAGCCCGGCACCATCGCCGAGGTTTCGTCGGACGGTATCGTCGTGATTTGCGGCGGCGGCGCGCTCAAGCTCACGCAATTGCAAAAACCCGGCGGCAAACGCCTGCCGGTGCGCGAATTCCTCGCGGGCGCGTCGCTCGCGAAAGGTCAGCGTTTCGCGTTTCCGGAAGCCGCTCGACAGTAAGGACGCCGCGACGGGCGCAGCGCTAAAATAAAGCGCTTTCCGCGCGTTCCGTCTGTCTGGAGTGTTCGATGCTCGGCATCACCGGTTTTACCTTCTTCGTCATCGCCGTATTTCTTCTCAACGT
Organism: Caballeronia sp. INML1; assembly: GCF_023631085.1. NCBI lineage: Bacteria > Pseudomonadati > Pseudomonadota > Betaproteobacteria > Burkholderiales > Burkholderiaceae > Caballeronia > Caballeronia sp. INML1. The sequence continues at coordinate 41,537 of NZ_JALQDT010000001.1, forward strand.
CACGCCCGGTCCCGACACCGCGTATATCGTCGGGCGCAGCGTCGCGCAAGGGCGTGGCGCGGGCATCGTGTCGGCGCTCGGTATTTCGGCCGGCTGCATCGTCCATACGCTCGCGTGCGCGTTCGGTTTGACGGCGATCCTCGCCGCATCGGCGACTGCGTTCACGGTCATCAAGATCGCCGGCGCGATCTATCTGATTTACCTCGGCGTGCGCCTCATTCTCGCGAAGCATGACGATGCGACCGCCGCGCGTCAGGCGCACGCCAGCGAGAAAGCCACGCCGAAATCGCTGCTTCAGCTTTTCGCGCAAGGTTTCGTCACGAATGTGCTCAATCCGAAGGTCGTGTTGTTCTTCGTGTCGTTCTTTCCGCAATTCGTCGCTGCGGAAAGCCAGCACAAGACGCTCGCGTTCCTCGCGCTCGGCATCGTTTTCATCGCCATGAGCACGGTCTGGAACAGCTTCGTCGCATGGATCGCGGGCAGCGTCACGGAGCGCTTCGCGGGCAAATCAGGCGTGAAGAAGTGGCTGGACCGCGGCGTCGGCAGCGCGTTCGTCGGCCTCGGCATCAAGCTCGCGACTTCGCATCGATAAATCGCGCAATGGCGGATTGAATTATTGACGGGCGCCGCTATCTAACATTTTGCTTACAATCGTCGTTCCGGTCATGTCGGCCGGGACAACCGCGCACTTCGCGCAGCGTATTCCGGGAGAGGAGTTCCAGCAATGTTCAACTGGGTCAAAACCGCGATGCTGATGGCTGCGATCACGGCCCTCTTTGTCGTGATCGGCGGTGTGATCGGCGGATCGAAGGGCATGATGCTCGCGCTGATCATCGCGCTCGGCATGAATTTCTTTTCGTACTGGTTCTCGGACAAGCTGGTCCTGCGCATGTACAACGCGCAGGAAGTCGACGAGACCACTGCGCCGCAGTTCTATCGCATGGTGCGCGAGCTCGCCGCGCGCGCTCAATTGCCGATGCCGCGCGTCTACCTGATCAACGAAGACGCGCCGAACGCGTTCGCCACGGGCCGCAACCCGGAGCACGCGGCGGTCGCGGCGACCACGGGCATTCTGCGCGTGCTGTCGGAGCGCGAAATGCGAGGCGTGATGGCGCACGAACTGGCGCACGTGAAGCACCGCGATATCCTGATCTCGACGATCTCCGCGACGATGGCCGGCGCGATCTCGGCACTCGCCAACTTCGCAATGTTCTTCGGCGGCCGCGACGACGAAGGCCGTCCGTCGAATCCGATCGCGAGCATTCTGGTGGCGATTCTCGCGCCGATCGCGGGCGCGTTGATCCAGATGGCGATTTCCCGTGCGCGCGAGTTCGAAGCCGATCGCGGCGGCGCCGAGATTTCAGGGGACCCGCAAGCGCTCGCGAGCGCGCTGGAAAAGATTCACGCTTACGCAACCGGCGTGCCGTTCCCGACAGCGGAAGCGCACCCGGCGACCGCGCAGATGATGATCATGAATCCGCTCTCGGGCGGCGGCATCGCGAATCTGTTCTCGACGCACCCGGCGACGGAAGAGCGCGTCGCACGTCTGATGGAAATGGCGCGCACGGGCCGCATCTGACGCTAACGAAGTCGTAGCGAAGGCCGTTCCGGGTTGCGCCGGAACGGCCTTTTTGCTGGTCCTCGGCAGCCCGTCCGGGCGCGCAATCCCCGCACGTTACAATCCTCGTTCGCGCAAGCCGTCCGCTTGCCGCTCGACCGTTCCCGTTTTCGCCATGACCGACAAGCCTCCCCGGCGGCACGCCGCCGCGCATACCCGCCTGAGCGCCCTCCGTCTCGCGCCCGATTCGCTCGCGTTCGCGCTCGATTGCGCGGCGCAGGCCGTGGGCGCGGTGCGCGCAGGCTCGGCGTTGCCGGCCGCGCTGCAGACGGTCATCGCGTCGGCGAAGCATGCGGAGGCGCGCGGGGCGGTGCAGGACATCGCGTATCGCGCGATGCGCCGTCTCGCCCTTGCCGATTCGCTCCTGCACAAGCTCGTGAAGAAGGCGCCGCCGCCGCATGTGGCGAATATGCTGGTCTGCGCGTTCACGCTGTTGACCGACGACGAAGCGCACGCGGCGTATGCGCCGTTCACCGTCGTCGATCAGGCGGTGAGCGCGATCGCGGCGCGGCGCGAGTTCGCGTTCGCGAAGGGGCTGGTCAACGCGGTGTTGCGCAACTTCCTGCGCGAGCGCGAAGCGCTCATCGACGAAGCGCGCCGGGATCCCGTCGCGCGCTGGAATTATCCGCAATGGTGGATCGACGCCGTAAAGCGCGGACAACCCGATGCCTGGGAGCGCATTCTCGAAGCGGGCAACGCGCAAGGGCCGCTTACGTTGCGCGTGAATGCGCGTCACGCCACTGTCGATCAATATCTCGCGCGCCTGAAAGACGCGCATATCGAAGCCGAAGCCGCGGGCCTCCACGCGGTGCGCCTGAAGACGCCGATGTCCGTCGATCGCATTCCGGGCTTCGACGAAGGCGTCGTGTCGGTGCAGGACGCGGGCGCGCAACGCGCGGCGCAACTACTCGACGTGAAAGACGGCATGCGCGTGCTCGACGCGTGCGCCGCGCCGGGCGGCAAGACCGGGCATATCCTCGAACTCGCGACCGTCGATCTCATCGCGCTCGAAAGCGATGCCGAGCGCTCGGGCCGCATCGAGCAGAATCTGAAGCGCCTCAAGCTCGAGGCGCAAATCAAAGTGGGTGACGCGGGCGATCCCGCGCAATGGTTCGACGGCGCGCCGTTCGATCGCATTCTCGCCGATGTGCCGTGCTCGGCATCGGGCATCGTGCGCCGTCATCCGGACATCCGGTGGCTGCGGCGCCCATCGGACATCGATGCGCTCGTCGCCGAGCAGCGGCGCATCGTGAGCGCGCTGTGGCCGCTCGTCGCGAAGGGCGGCGAATTGCTTTACGTGACATGCTCCATCTTTCCCGAGGAAGGCGAACAACAGGCCCGCTGGTTTGGAGCCGCGCATGAAGATGCGGTACGATTGGACGCGCCGGGGCAATTGTTACCGACAGCGGCGCGCACGAGCGCGGGCGCGGTGCAGGCCTCACCAGACGGTACAAATCTCGCGAACCCGGATCGGGACGCCGAGACCTTAGCGGACCACGACGGATTCTTCTACGCGCGCTTTCAGAAACGGTGACGATCAAACGCTTCTTTCCGCTTCGGCTCGCGGCCGTCATCTGGACTGCGCTGACGCTCTGGCTGGCATTCGCCGCAGCCGACCCCGCGTTTGCCGAAACGATCGCCGTGCAACGCGCGTCGCTGCAAGCGGACAACGCCGGCTGGAGTCTCGACGCACATTTCGACTTCGACCTGAACAACAGCCTCGAAGATGCCGTGAACCGCAGCGTGCCGCTTTATTTCACGATCGATTTCAACCTGTCGAGGCCGCGCTGGTACTGGTTCGACGAAGAGCCGGTCAACGTGTCGCAGAGCATCCGCCTTTCCTATCAGCCGCTCACGAACGAATATCGTGTATCGACGGGCGGGCTGCAATTGCGTTTCGCATCGCTCAACGAGGCGCTCGCGGTCATCAGGCACGTGACCTCGTGGCACGTGATCGACCGGAACCAGGTGCGTGGCGGCGAAACCTATACCGCATCGGTGCGCATGCAGCTCGACATCGCACTCATGCCCAAGCCGTTCCAGATCGACGCGGTGAATAACCGCGACTGGAACCTTTCCTCGGACTGGAAGCGTTTTACTTTTACGGCGGCAGAACGTGCGAAATAGATTTCGACGCGGCCGCACGGACATGAAGAGTCTCATCGTCCGCTTGCTGGTCTCCACGGTGGCGCTCACGGCGGTTCTGCTGCTCGTGATGCTCGCGCTCGCGAGTGCGAACACGGAATTCTTCGACCGCTACTACGGCTGGCTCTATGCCGCGAACGTTGCGGTGGCGGTCGTCTTCATGCTGATCGTCATCGCCCTGTTCATCATCATCGTGTCGCGGGTCAGGCAAGGGCGCTTCGGCACGCGATTGCTCGCGAAGCTCGCGTTGATCTTCGCGCTCGTCGGCGTCGTGCCGGGCGTGATCATCTACGTGGTGTCCTACCAGTTCGTGTCGCGCAGTATCGAATCGTGGTTCGACGTGAACGTCGAGACGGCGCTGTCATCGGGCCTGACGCTCGGCCGCGGCATGCTCGAAACCTCGCTCGCCGATTTCAAGGGACGCGGCCGGCAGATGAGCGATCAGCTCGCGAGCGCCGATCCATCGAGTCTCACGCTATCGCTCTTGCGCCTGCGCGATCAATACGGCGTGCAGGACGCAGTCGTGTTCGAGCGCCCGCGCGATCAGTACAACCGCGAGGATCTCGCGTCGAACAACAGTTCGCTGCGCGTGCCGGGGCTTCGCACGGTCGCGCAGGCGTCGGGCAATTACTACGCCCTGCTGCCGACCAACGAGCCGACCAGCGCGATGCTGAGGGAGGCGCAGGATCATCCGTATGGCGCGATCGAAGGCGAGATAGACGGCGATCCGAAATCGAATGGACCGAAGGGCGCGCTGCGTCTGCGCGTGGTCACGAAGATTCCGGATCCCACGACCACGACCGAATTCCAGCATGTCGATCGCTTTCTGCAGATCGAGCAGCCCGTGAGTCAGGAGCTCGCGCGCAATGCCGACGCCGTGCAGCGCGCGTATCGCGAGTATCAGGAAAAGCGGCTCGGGCGCACGGGCTTGCGCAAGATGTATATCGGCACGCTGACGCTCGCGCTCTTCCTCGCGACCTTCATCGCGATGATGCTCGCGCTCGCGCTCGGCAATCAGCTCGCGCGGCCGCTGTTCCTGCTCGCGCAAGGCACGAAAGAAGTGGCCGAAGGCGACTACACGCCCAAGCGAGAGATCAATTCGCGCGACGAACTGGGCTTTCTCACGCAGTCCTTCAACGCGATGACGCGCCAGCTTTCCGAGGCGCGCGCGGCGGTCGAGAACAATCGCGTCGCGCTGGAGCATTCGAAGGCGTATCTCGAAAGCATCCTTGCGAATCTGACGGCGGGCGTGTTCGTGTTCGACCGGCAGTTCCGCTTGACCACCGCGAATCGCGGCGCGGAGCGCATCTTCCGCCAGCCGTTCAACGCGTTGCTCAATCAGCCGCTCGATCAGATCGGCGTGCTCGCCGAACTCGGCGCGATGGTGAAGAAGGCCTTCGCCGAACGCGATGCGGCCGAGGTCGGCAGCGGACATCCGCTTGGCGATCGAGGCCACTGGCAGCAGCAGGTCGCCGTGTCGGTGCCCGGCGAGAACGAGCCGCTCACGCTCCTCGTGCGCGGCACGCAGTTGCTGAGCGTGACCGAAAGCGATGCCGACGATGCCGAAACGACCGGCTACGTCGTCGTGTTCGATGACATCTCGGACGTGATCTCCGCGCAGCGCTCGGTCGCGTGGGGCGAAGTCGCGCGGCGTCTCGCGCACGAGATCAAGAATCCGCTCACGCCGATTCAGCTTTCCGCCGAACGCTTGCAGATGAAGCTCGCGGACAAGCTCGCGCCGCCCGACGCGGAGGTGCTCAAGCGAGCGTCGACGACCATCGTCAATCAGGTGCAGGCGATGAAGCAGATGGTCGACGACTTCCGCGAATACGCGCGCACGCCGCCCGCGGTGCTCGGCAATCTGCAACTGAACGATCTCGTCGCGGAAGTGCTGACGTTGTACGGCATCGAAGATGGCAAGACGCCGATCAAGGTGGATCTCGCGAAGCTGCCCGTGATTCGCGGTGACGCGACGCAGATCCGCCAGGTGATCCACAACCTGTTGCAGAACGCGCAGGACGCGGTGGCGGATGTCGCGGAGCCACGCGTGCTGCTCGAAACGAGGACAGTAGAATATGGCGAGCCCGATGCATCGGGTCATGCGCGTGTCGCGGTTCGCCTCACTGTCTCGGATAACGGCTCGGGTTTTCCGGCGCGAATCCTTTCGCGTGCTTTCGAGCCTTACGTGACGACCAAGGCGAAGGGCACGGGCCTGGGACTTGCAACGGTGAAGAAGATCGTCGACGAGCACGGCGCGCGCATCGACATACGCAACCGCTCGAAGACAGCGGATGTGATCGAAGGCGCGCAGATATCGATTCTGTTTCTACAACTCGCGGACGATACCGCGGCGCCCGGCGCAACGCCTCCGGCGGCCGGTGCGGCGGCGAATCACGGAACGACAAAAGCAACAGTGCAGACAAGGGCAGCGTAAATGGCAACCATCCTGGTGGTAGACGATGAAATGGGGATCCGGGAACTGCTCTCCGAGATCCTGAGCGACGAAGGCCACGTTGTTGATGTAGCGGAAAACGCGCAGCATGCGCGCGACTATCGCCTGCAGCAAACGCCCGACCTCGTTTTGCTCGACATCTGGATGCCCGATACCGACGGCGTGACCCTGCTCAAGGAGTGGGCCGCGCAGGGCAAGCTCACGATGCCGGTCATCATGATGTCGGGTCACGCGACCATCGACACGGCTGTCGAAGCGACGAAGATCGGCGCGCTCAACTTCCTCGAGAAGCCGATCGCGCTACAGAAGCTCCTGAAGGCCGTCGAGCAGGGGCTCGCGCACGGCACCGCAGCGGCGCCCGTGACGACGCTAGCCAAGCCTCCGGCGAGCGCGATGGCATCGGGGGTGCCTGTGGCGGCCGCGCTGCCGACGGCGTCGGCGCTGAACGCATCGGGCGAAGCGGGAGCGGGCGGCGCGACGCAGAATCAGGCGGGGCAGACGGCATCCATCTCGTTCGATATCCCGTTGCGCGATGCACGCGATGCGTTCGAGCGCGCGTACTTCGAGTATCACCTGGCGCGCGAGAACGGCAGCATGACGCGCGTCGCCGAGAAGACGGGGCTCGAGCGCACGCATCTCTATCGCAAGCTCAAGCAACTGGGCGTCGATCTCGGAAAGAACAAGAACGAGGTCTGAGCAAAATGCTCCGAACATTTTCAGAAAAAATGTGTGGAGGGGCTTGAGGGGCGAAAATGAGTCTGCTATAGTTTCACCTCTTCGTTGGCCCGGTAGCTCAGTTGGTAGAGCAGCGGATTGAAAATCCGCGTGTCGGTGGTTCGATTCCGCCCCAGGCCACCAGAATGCAAGAAGCCCGAGAGTGTCATCGCTCTCGGGCTTTTTCATTTTCCATATGCAAAAGCGGGCACGTTCGATTGAGCGAAACGTGCCCGCTTTTTTCCACTATACGATCCTCACCTTGGATTCGCCGCGACGAAGTTCTTGAACGCCGCGTAGGCCGCTTTCTGCGTCTTGCCGTCGTTCTTCAGAAGGCCATATGCGCCTTCGCCGCCGGCGGGATCGTCGTACAGCTCGTACGTCTGGATCGCCTGGATGTTGTACTTCGACGCCACCGCGACGAACTCCGCCATCATCTTGTTGCCGACGAGGTAGGCCGCGATCTGCTGTTCGCTGCCGAGCCATGGGCGCACGCCGAATTCGTTGATCCAGATCGGCTTGCCCATCTGCTGCAGCGCCGCGAGCACGTCGTGACAACCCGTGCCGCCACATGCGTTCGTGATGTCGCCCATATCCGAGTACCAGTGCCACGCGGTGATGTCCCAGTTCACGACCGGATGACCCGTCGTGCCGTCGGGCTGCGTGCCGTTGGCGAGCATCTGATCGAGGCCGTAATGCATCCACGTGCCGCCGCCCATGATGATCTTGCCGTTCGGATCGACTGACTTCACGCCAGCGATCATCCCGCGAATCACGCCGCGCGCGATCTGGAATTTGGTGTTGTCGAATTGCTGCCCATAAACGCCGTCGACGTTGCTGCTGATCGCGCTGGCGTCGAGTTCGTTCGTCACTTCGTAGTACGGGTACTGGTACGAGGTCGCCGTCCAGACGCCGAGTTGATAACCCGCGTTGTAGGCATCGGTCTCGCTGGAGAAGGCGAGGCTCATCAACATCACCGGATACACGGTTACGCCGCCTGCCGCCATTGTTTTCGCGATGCCCGCGAGCTTGTTCGCAGTCCCCTGGCTGTACACCTCGTTTCGATACAGCTTCACGCCGAGATCCTGCAGCTGTGAGAGTTGCAAAGCCGGGCTGGAGAGGTCGTAGGCGCCGCCCTCATTGTTGTGCCCATTCGCGCCGTAAAAGATCGAGGTGGCCGACGTCGCATTCTTCACGACGACGTTCACGTTCTGCACCGTGCGTGTGGCGCCTTTGGCGTCGGTGGCCGTGATTTGCCATGTGTGCGTGCCGTTGGTCTGACTCGTCGTGTTGACGGTCGTCGAGAACGCCCCGTTCGAGGGCGTTGCATCAGGCGCGACCTTGTTGCCGGTGGTCATGTCGACGACGGAGACTTTCGTCCAAGTCGTGCCCGCCGTCCCTTTCACCGTCGCGGTGCCGGAAACGGCGGTGTTCACTGTTGGCGAGGTGACGGCGAAAGCGGTTGTATTGCGGTTCGCTGCGGCTGCTGCTGCGGTGGAGGCGGTATCGAAGGCGTCGCTACTACCGCCGCCGCAGGCGCCGAGCAGCAAGCTGGCCGCGACTGCAACGGCGAACAGGCTCGCTCTTGGGACGGAAAGGGCGCCGACAGTGCAGTCGGCATGAATGTTGGTCTGAATGTAATTTTTCATTGTTCGTAGTGCTAATCGGGTAGTTGGCGTCAACAAAAATGGGTGCGATCGCCGGAGCGCCGCGAGAAGGGCGGATCGGAGACGGACCTGCGGCCCCGCGTAACCCTGCGGGAGGGTTTGAAAATCAATCTTCGTTATGCGAATCAATTGGCCGCGTGAATGCCCCGGGCGGCGCGTACGAAAAGCGGCGCGTGGTCCGAAATCGCGCTATGGATGAGCTAGCTATGCAACCGGACGAATTGCTGGTCTCGTTATTAGTTCAGACGATTCAATTGTCTGTATAACGACCGGTTGTCCGTTGGGTTGAGGGAGATTTCCAGAAATTGCCGATCCGACCGTGTTGTTTGCGGCAATTTGTTCCGTTTGCAGGGTGTTGCGGCAAGATTGAAAGTGCTGGCCGCGACGGCGCGCGCCGAGCTCGGCGAACACCCGTGCTCCGTGCTAAAATTCCCGCCGAATTAAGGACTTGCCTCGTCCTCGGACCCGCAAGTCCTTTTCTTTTCGACGCTCCGAATCGCTCGTGTGACGCGCCGGAATCCTTCACCCGGCGCTCGTTCATCCGTCTCGTACTCCGCTATCGGCGGCATAAAGGGCGTGCGCGTCCGGGCGAAGGTCGCCGGCCTATACTGGACTCGCGGGCGTCGCGCCCGTGCCGCTCATGGCGAAGTCCGGTCATTCCGACAGCCAGTGCGGCGTGCGACGCCAATCTCATTCACGGAGTACGGAGTTTTCACGGTGACTCGGATAGACGCTAAAGACAGCGCGCTCGTGCTGTTTTCCGGCGGCCAGGACTCGGCCACGTGCCTTGCCTGGGCGCTTGATCGCTACAAGTCGGTAGAGACGCTCGGGTTCGACTATGGACAGCGTCATCGCGTGGAACTCGAATGCCGCGACGGCTTCCGTGCCGCGATCGCGCGCGAGTTTCCGCAGTGGACGGAGCGCCTGGGCGAAGATCACATGATCGATCTGTCCGTGCTCGGCGCGATCAGCGATACCGCAATGACGCGTGAGATCGAAATCCAGGCGAACGCGAGCGGCTTGCCCAATACGTTCGTGCCGGGCCGCAATTTGCTGTTCATGACGATTGCCGCGGCGGTGGCGTACCGGCGCGGGCTGAAGGTGCTGGTTGGCGGCATGTGCGAAACGGACTTTTCCGGCTATCCGGATTGCCGCGACGACACGATGAAGGCGCTCCAAGTCGCGCTCAATCTCGGGATGGAAACGCGCTACGCGCTGGAAACGCCGCTGATGTGGCTCGACAAGGCCGACACCTGGCGGCTTGCGGAAACGCTCGGCGGCGAACCGCTCGTCGAACTGATCCGCGTCGAAACGCACACGTGTTATGTCGGCGAGCGCGCCGAACTGCACGACTGGGGCTTCGGCTGCGGTCAGTGCCCGGCATGCAAGCTGCGCAAGCGCGGCTACGAGGCGTATCGCGCGGGCGAGCAGGTCACCACCGCGCCGGTTTGATTTTTACGACACGTTTTACGAGGCAGGCAGAGCAGTCATGACGTACGCGGTAAAGGAAATTTTCTACACGTTGCAGGGCGAGGGCGCCAATGCCGGGCGCCCGGCCGTGTTCTGCCGTTTCGCGGGCTGCAATCTGTGGTCGGGGCGCGAGGAAGATCGCGCGGACGCCGTCTGCCAGTTTTGCGACACCGATTTCGTCGGCACGGACGGCGAGAACGGCGGCAAGTACAAGACGCCGGCGGAACTCGTCGCGAAGATCGCATCGTTGTGGCCGGAAGGCGCGGCGCACAGATTCGTCGTGTGTACGGGCGGCGAGCCGATGCTGCAGATCGATCAGCCTTTCGTCGACGCGCTGCATGAAGCCGGCTTCGAAATGGCGATCGAGACGAACGGCTCGCTGCCCGTGCTCGAGAGCATCGACTGGATTTGCGTGAGCCCGAAAGCCGATGCGCCGCTCGTCGTCACGAAGGGCAACGAACTGAAGGTTGTCGTCCCGCAGGACAACCAGCGACTGGCGCAATACGAGAAGCTCGACTTCGACTACTTTCTCGTACAGCCAATGGACGGCCCGTCGCGCGACATCAACACGAAGCTGGCGATCGACTGGTGCAAGCGCCATCCGAAGTGGCGCCTGTCGATGCAGACGCACAAATATTTGAACATCCCCTGATAAGACGGTCAGCCGACGTGCAGACGATTACCCGAAAACTCGAATTCGATGCGGGCCACCGCATCCCCGATCACCGCAGCCAGTGCCGCAATCTGCACGGGCATCGCTATGTGCTCGAGATCACGCTGCAAGGCGATCTCGTCGACGTGGAAGGCGCGCCCGACCGCGGCATGGTGATGGACTTCGCCGACGTGAAAGCGCTCGCGATGGAGCATCTCGTCAACAAGTGGGATCACGCGTTCATCGTCTATGAAGGCGATGTCAAAGTGCGCGAATTCCTGCACACGCTGGCGGATCACAAGACCGTCGTGCTGGATCGCATTCCGACCGTCGAGAACCTGGCGGCGGTTGCGTTCAACATCCTCGCCGCAGTCTACGATGCACATTACGGCGTCAACCTCAAGCTGAAGCGCGTGCGTCTTTTCGAAACGCCGAACTGCTGGGCCGACGTCGAGCGCGGCTAATCTTCGGCGCGCGCCCGGCCCGGAGCAGGCCCGGCGCGCGCGCGTGCGTCACGGTATGATCGTCCGATGAGTCGCCCACCTCCGAGGCGACGAGACACGGAGCGCACGCATGCCGTCACTTCTGCCATCGTTTTCATCGCTGCGGCCGCGCGCGGCCGTCCTTCGATCTCTCGAAGGAGCCGCGCGATGAGCACGTTCACCAATCCCCTCAAGCAGCGCTTTTCAGAATCGGGCACCCTCTTCGGACTGTGGCTGTCGCTCGGCAGCGCCGATGCCGCCGAAGCGCTCGCGCACGCGGGCTTCGACTGGCTGTGCATCGACATGGAGCATTCGCCGAACGATAGCGCCGACGTCGTCGCTCAACTGCGGGCGATCGCCGCCGCGCATCTGCCGAGCGAGCCGATCGTGCGTGTGCCGGCCAACGAGGGCTGGCTCGTCAAACGCGCGCTCGACGCGGGCGCGCGCACGCTGATGTTCCCGAACGTGCAATCGGCCGAAGAGGCGGCGCGCATCGTGCGGCTCACGCAGTATCCGACCGAAGCGGCGCTGCACGGCTTGCGCGGCGTCGCGGGCGCGGTGCGCGCGGCGGCATACGGCATGCGGCGCGACTACATGGCGAGCGCGAATGCGCAGATTGCGACGATCGTGCAGATCGAATCGGTGGCGGCGCTCGAAGCGGTCGATGAGATCGCCGCGACGCCGGGCGTCGATTGTCTGTTCATCGGGCCGGCGGATCTGGCGGCGAGCCTCGGTCATCTCGGCGACGGCAAGCATCCGGATGTGCAGGCGGCGATCACGAAGATCGTCGACGCCGCGAATCGCGCGGGCATCGCGAGCGGCATCTTCGCGCTCGATGCGGCGAGCGCGAAGCAATACGCGCAGGCGGGCATCAAGCTCGTCGCGATCGGCGCGGATGTGATGTGGCTGTTGAAGGCGACGCGTCAGGCGTTGCAGGAGGCGCGAACATGAAAACCGTCGTGGCGTCGGTGGTCGCCGCGGTGATTCTGTCGATATCGATCGGCGCGGCGCACGCCGACAACGCGCCGAAGTCGGCCGATATCGCCACGCAAAACGCCGTCGCCGACTACAACGCGGGCAATCTCGTCGCGGCGCGCTCCGAGTTCCGGCGCGCCGCGCAGAAGGGCAGCCGCCTTGCCCAATTCAATTACGCGATGATGCTGCTCAACGGCGAGGGCGGCCCGGTGGACGTGCCGGAAGGCAAGAAATGGTTGCGCCGCGCAGCCGATGCCAACATGACCCACGCGCAATATGTGTACGGCAAGATGTACGACGATGGACAGTTCGTCGAGAAAGACCCGGCGGAGGCGCATCGCTGGTTCCTGCGCGCGGCGAATCAGGGACACGTGCAGGCCGAACTCGCGCTCGCCAATCAGTTTCTCGATGGACGCGGCACCACGCGCGATAACACGCAGGCGTTCACCTGGTACAAGAAGGCCGCGCAAGGCGGCGACATGACGGCGCAATACGTCGCGGGTTCGTTCTATGAGCGCGGCGGTGATGGCGTCGAGCGCAACCTGAACGTTGCGCGCGCCTATTACGCTGCGGCGGCGGCGCAGGGCGATCCGGCCGCCAAGCTGAAATATCTGCAGTTGAGCGCAGAACTGGAGCAGCAAAAGCCGCAGTGACGAGGACGGCGCGCGCTAACTCTGCATCAACCGCTTTTGACGAGCGACGCTCATGATCAGCCCAACCGCGACGCCGAGCGTCGTCAACGCGGTTCCGCCGTAACTCATGAACGGAAGCGGCACGCCGACCACGGGCAGAATGCCGCTCACCATGCCGATATTGACGAACGCGTAAGTAAAGAACGCGAGCGTGAGCGATCCGGCCAATAATCGCCCGAAGAAAGTGGCGCCGTTCGCCGCGATGAAGAGCCCGCGCGCGATGAGCGCCATATAAAGGAAGAGCAGCACGAGCCCGCCCGCGAGCCCGAACTCCTCGGAGAAGACGGCGAAAATGAAGTCGGTGTGCTTTTCGGGGATGAATTCGAGGTGCGCCTGCGTGCCCTTCAACCAGCCTTTCCCGAACGTGCCGCCCGAACCGATCGCGATCACCGCCTGAATCGTGTGGAAGCCTTTGCCGAGCGGATCGGAAGTCGGGTCGAGCAGCGTGCAGATGCGGTGCTTTTGATAGTCGTGCATCATCGGCCAGACCACATCCGGCTGGCAGATCTTGTCCTGAAACACCGCGATGCTCGCGACCGCAATGACGGCTGCGATCAGCACGGGCAGGATGAGCTTGAAACTCAGCCCGGCGAAATAGATGACGAACATGCCCGCCGCGAACACGAGCACCGCGGTGCCCAGATCCGGCTGCTTCGCGATCAGCCCGACCGGCAGCAACAGAATGACAAAGCCGACGATGTAATCCCACCAGCGGACATTGCTTTCGCGCTTCTGGTAGTACCAGGCGAGCATCAGCGGCATCGCGATCTTCATGATTTCGGATGGCTGGATCACCACGCCGACATTGAGCCAGCGTTTCGCGCCCTTGCGCGTCAGCCCGAACGCGGCGACCGCGACCAGCAACGCGACGCCGACGGTGTAGAGCGGCACGGCGAAGCGCATCAGCATCTGCGGCGGGATGTTGGCGAGCACCCACATCAGACCGAAGGTCAGCATGATGTTGCGCAACTGGTCCTCGACACGCCCAGGCATGTCGAGGCTCGCGCTGTACAGCGTCACGATGCCGACGCCGAGCAGCAGGAACACGATGAGCGCGAGCGGCTTGTCGAAGCCCGCGAACATGCGCTTGGCGCGGTCCAGCAGCTCCCGCTTGTCGAATTGCATGTGCAGTTGCATGGCGGTTTCCTTTACTCGTCGATGCCGCCGGACGGCGCGAGAACGCGCACGCCGTCGTTTTCATTGCCGCGCACCATCGAAGGCGTCGGCTCCGTCGGGCGCTTTTTCGGCGCGGGCGTGCGGCCAGGCGTGGAGGCGGGCAGTGCCGCAGCAGGCGCTGCGGGCGTCGCCGATGCGGCGCGCGGCGCCGACGCTTTCGGTGTGGAAGCAGGAAGCGCCGGCGCGGAAGCCGCTTTCGCGACTGCGGGATTCGACGCAGCCTGAGGCGAAAACGCCGGCGACGAATTCGCGACGGACGCAGGCAACGCGATGGCGGCGGGCGGTTGCGTGCCGCCGATCGTCGGCAGGCCGGCGTCTGTCGTCGCCGAGGCCGCCGCCGCGACAGCGGCCGCCTCCGCGCCTGGCTTCAGACGATCGATCAGATAATAGTCGAGCACCTTGCGCGCGATCGGTCCTGCGGATTCAGCGCCCCAGCCGCCGTTCTCGACGATCAGCGCAAGTGCGATCTTCGGCTGTTCCGCCGGCGCGAACGCGATGAACAGCGCGTGATCGCGCAGATGCTCCGCGAGCGCGTGTCCTTTGTAGTTCGACCCCTGCAGCGAATAGACCTGCGCCGTGCCGGTCTTGCCGGCCGCCTGGTACGGCGCGCCCGCGAACACCTTCGCCGCCGTGCCGCTGGTGACGACGCCTTCCATCGCCCGCTTGATGAAATCCACGTCCTTCTGCTGCACGGCGATCTTGTCGCTCGGATCGCGTACGACGGCGCGCGTCGCCTTCGAGATCGGATTTTCGATATCGCGCACGAGGTGCGGCTTCATCACGACGCCGTTGTTCGCGAGCGTCGCGGTAGCGTGCGCGAGTTGCAGGATCGTGAACGAGTTATAGCCCTGGCCGATGCCCAGGCTGATCGTTTCGCCTTCGTACCAGCGCTGCTGCTCGGGCTTGCGGTACGCCTTGCGCTTCCATTCCGTCGACGGCAGGATGCCGCGCGCCTCGCCCGCGATATCGATGCCGGTGATCTGCCCGAAACCCCACGGCTTCATGAAGCCGGCCATCGCGTTCACGCCGAGATCGCGCGCGAGCATGTAGAAGTACGTGTCGTTCGATACGACGATCGCGCGGTTCATGTCCACCCAGCCCTGGCCCGAGCGCACGTCGTTGCGGAACGTGTGGCCGCCGAACGTGAAGTAGCCCGGATCCTGGAAGCCCCAGCCCGGCGTGCGCTTGTGCAGCGTCAGCGCGGCGAGCGCCATGAACGGCTTGTAGGTCGAGCCGGGCGGATACGTGCCGTGCAGCGGACGATTCAGCAGCGGGTGGTCCGACGAATTGTTGAGCGCGTCCCACGTCTGCTGATCGATGCCGTCGACGAACGAATTCGGATCGAAGCTCGGCGCGGACACGAACGCGAGCACGTCGCCGGTGGAAGGCTCGATCGCGACGAGCGCGCCGCGCTTGCCCGCGAACGCCTGCTCGGCGACCTGCTGCAAGCCGATATCCAGCGAGAGTTGAAGGTTGTTGCCCGGCGTCGCCTGCGTGCGCGACATGGTGCGCACCGGGCGCCCGCCCGCCGTGACTTCCACTTCCTCGAAACCCGTCAGTCCGTGCAACTCGGTTTCGTAACTCTGCTCGACCCCGATCTTGCCGACGTAATCGGTGCCCTTGTAGTTGTTGGCGTCGACGCGCGGATCGTAATGATCCGAGCTTTGGTCGTTGGCGTCGCTCGCGTCGTCGATGCGCTCCTGATCGCGCTGCGAAATCCGTCCGATATACCCGATCACGTGCGCGGCAGTCGTGCCCAGCGGATATTGGCGGAACAGTCGCGCGCGCACCTCGACGCCCGGGAAGCGATAGCGCTGCGCGGTGAACTTCGCGACTTCCTCGTCGGTGAGACGCGTGCGGATCGGCAGGCTTTCGAAATTCTTCGAGTCTTCGAGCAGCTTCTTGAAACGGCGACGGTCGCGTGCGTCGATCGGAATGACTTGCGAGAGCTCGTCGATGGTTTCGTCGAGCGTGCCGTTGATCTTCGAACGCGTGATTTCCAGCGTGTACGCGGAGTAGTTCTTCGCCAGCACGACGCCGTTGCGGTCGGTGATGATGCCGCGGTTCGGCACGATCGGCGCAACGGAAATGCGGTTCTCGTTCGCCTGCAACGAGTATTTGCTGAAATGCCAGACCTGCAGATAGAGAAAGCGCAGCCCGATCAGACCGAAGCAGACGAACACGAACAGTCCCGCCGCCGCGACGCGCAGGCGGAACTTCGACAACTGTTGCTCGGTGTTCTTTATTTCGGTCATGCAGCTTTCGCGGTGTACTCGCGATTCAAGTGTAGTTCGCGCGCGGCGGTTTATTCGATGACCCGGCGCCGCGCGGCAAGACTCAGATTGGACGCGTGTCGTCCGGGTCGGCGGCGCGGCGCTGCGGCATCAGCAAGAGAAAGCTCGCGATCGGCCAGAGCAGCGCCTCGACGAATCCGTTGACCGGATAACTCCAGCCGGGGAACGCCGCGCCCGTCATCAGGCGGATGATGAAGGGCACGAGATGCGCGCCGACGAGGAGCGGCGCGACGACGAACATCTGCACGGGCAGCGTCATCCACAACACGCGGCGGTGAATGGTGATCGCGCCGTACGAAAGAAGCGTGTAAGCCAGCGCGTGTTCGCCGAGCAGATTCGCGTTGTGCACATCCATCAGAATGCCGAGCATGAACGCGATGCCCATGCCGACCTTGCGCGGCTGATGCACATTCCAGAACAGCAGTACGAGCGCCACGAAATCCGGCACGCCGATGAGCCGTCCCCACGGCATCAGGTTCAGCAGAAACGCAGCAGCCAGACTGAACGTGATGAAGTACGGATTGACTGGCTGGAGGATGTATTGCGGGCGGTTCATCGCGCGGCTCCCGAGGATGCGGGTTTCGGCGCATGCGCCTTCTTCGACGGCTTCGCCGCCGCGCCCGATGCCGCCTTGGGCGAGGCCGCTTTCGCCGGCGCAGCCTCAGCGGGCTTTGCGGGTGCAGCCGCCGCAGCCGCGGAGCCCGGCGCCGGAGCGGACGCGCCTGCCGCGGCCGAAGCGCCGCTCGCGCCCGCTGCCGCCGCAGCCTTCGGCGCGGCCTTCTTCTTGCCCTTGTTTTCCTTCGCTTCCTTCGCAGCCGCAGCCGCTTCGACTTCGATCGGATTCGGCGGCACGTTGACGTTGTAATGCAGCACGAGTAACTGACGCGCGCCACGCACTGCCGCGATCGGCACGCACACGACGCGCGCGAACGCCGTGTCGGCCTGCTTGTCGACGCGTAGCACCTTCGCGACCGGCAGTCCCGGCGGATAGATGCCGTCGAGACCGCTCGTGACGAGTTCATCGCCGGCTTGCACGTCGGCGCTGATCGGCACGAAGCGCAGATCGAGCGTGTCGCCCTTGGGCGTCCCGTAGATCACGCTGCGCAAGCCGGTGCGCGCGATCTGAACGGGCACGGCCTGATCCTTGTCGGTGAGCAGCGTGACTTCCGATTGCAGCGGAAACACGCGCGTCACCTGGCCGATCACACCGTCTTCGGTGACGACCGGCGCGCCGTCCTGGATATTTTGCTGCGAACCTTTGCCGATCACGACTTTCTGCGTAAACGGATCGCGCGTGTCGTACTGAATTTCGGCGGGCGTTTCGTCGGTGGTGGCGCGCGATTGGAGATTGAGCAGCGCGCGCAGATGCGCGTTTTCGATGGCGAGCTGCGCCGCATCGCCGGCCTTCACGGACAATTCCAGATTCTTGTTGGCGAGCTTCGCGTTTTCGCTGCGCAGCGTCGCGCTCGTCACGGCGAGATCGGCCGCGCCCATGAAGATGTCGCGCGGCACCAGCGCTGCGCGCTGCAACGGATAGAGCCCCGCGCCGAGCATTCCGCGAACGATTTCCAGCGTGCTGTAGCGAGCATCCGAAATGAGCAGGGCGATCGCGAGCACCACGAAGAAAATCAGGCGCGCGAGCGCGGAGGGGCCTTGCTTGAAAAGGGGCGGCGGACTGTATTCCATGGTCGGCGCCGAGGGCGTGAACGGATGGATCGATGCTGCAGGTTTTTTCGCCGATGGCGAAGCCTGCCCTACGCAGTTTCGACAACGGCTCGGACAGATGCCGGGCCGTGCGCCCGCCGCGTTATGCGGGTGCGTTTAGCTGTCGCGTCGAAGACCATTCAGCCTCAAGGGAAGAAGAGCGATAGCCTTCAGCAGGGAGATCACTCGTACGAGAAGATGCTGCCGAGCTTGTCCATGCGCTCGAGCGCCATGCCCGAGCCACGCACCACGCAAGTCAGCGGATCTTCGGCGACGAGCACCGGGAGGCCGGTTTCTTCGGCGAGCAGGCGGTCGAGGTCGCGCAGGAGCGCGCCACCGCCCGTCAGCATCATGCCGCGCTCGGCGATGTCCGCGCCGAGTTCCGGCGGCGTCTGTTCCAGCGCGATCTTCACCGACGACACGATCTGATTCAGCGGGTCCGTCAGTGCTTCAAGAATTTCGTTGCTCGAAATGGTGAAGCTGCGCGGAATGCCTTCGGACAGATTGCGGCCCTTGACTTCCATTTCCTTCACTTCGGAGCCCGGGAACGCTGAACCGATTTCCTTCTTGATGGCCTCGGCGGTTTGCTCGCCGATCAGCATGCCGTAATTGCGGCGGATGTAGTTGACGATGGCCTCGTCGAACTTGTCGCCGCCCACACGTACCGAGCCCTTGTACACGATGCCGCCCAGCGAGATGACGCCGACTTCCGTCGTGCCGCCGCCGATGTCGACGACCATCGAGCCCGTCGCTTCCGAGACCGGCAGGCCGGCGCCGATTGCAGCGGCCATGGGCTCTTCGATCAGATAGACCTGCGACGCGCCCGCGCCGTGTGCGGCTTCCTTGATCGCGCGGCGCTCGACCTGCGTGGAGCCGCACGGGACGCAAATGATGATGCGCGGCGACGGCGAGAACATGCGGGATTCGTGAGCGGTCTTGATGAACTGCTTGATCATCTGCTCGGTGACGGTGAAGTCGGCGATCACGCCGTCCTTCATCGGGCGGATGGCCTCGATGTTGCCCGGCACTTTGCCGAGCATCTGCTTGGCTTCCTTGCCGACCGCCTGAATGGTCTTCTTGCCGTTGGGGCCGCCTTCCTGGCGAATCGAAACGACCGAAGGCTCGTCGAGGACGATGCCTTTGCCGCGCATGTAGATCAGCGTGTTGGCGGTGCCGAGGTCAATCGCCAGGTCGTTGGAGAAATAGCTGCGCAAAAAACCGAACATTCAAAAATCCTGTCTCGCTGGGTGGCCGTTCGTCGCGAGGAGCGCCGGGGACGGCAGCGGAAAAAATAACGGTTTGCCCGGACGGCGAACGCTCGCCGCGAAGTGCAAATCCGGGAAGAAATCTACCGCAGAATGGAACGCCGTACGCAAACGTTTCTCACAATTCAATGATTCAGGGAGAAAGCCGCTGACAAGCCGATCCAGGGGTGAGTCGAACGTGTAATGATACCTTATAATTTGCGGGTATCTATAGGAAAAGGATGGCACTTTTTGCCATCGCCAGGCCTGCTTCCGAGGGCTCCTTTCAATATCGTAACTGGCTGTCGCAGCGCAGGTTTTCGAATTGAGGCTGCCCACGCTTTCTCCGGTGATTCCATGTCTTTGACCCTGACCGACGTAAAACGCATCGCGCACCTCGCGCGGCTCGAATTGCCCGACCACGAAGCCGAACCCACGCTCGCGCGTCTCAACGATTTTTTCGGCCTTGTCGAGCAGATGCAGGCCGTCGATACGACCGGCATCGAACCGCTCGCGCATCCGATCGAGCAGATCGAGGAAGTCGCGCTGCGTCTGCGTGACGACGCTGTCTCAGAGCGCGTCGAGCGCGAAGAGTTCCAGCGTTGCGCGCCTGCCGTGCAGGACGGGCTCTATCTCGTGCCGAAGGTGATCGAATAAGGCGCTTCGTGCGCCCACCAAGTGACATTGCGCGCGGATCGAATGCCCGCGCTCATCAGGGAACTGCAATGCATCAAAAAAGCTTGACCGAACTGCGCGCGGCGCTCGACTCGAAGGAAGTCTCCGCGGTCGAACTGGCGCAGTCGTATCTGCAACGCATCGAGGGCGCGAAGGCGCTGAACGCGTTCATCGGCGTCGATCCCGAGCTCACGCTCGAGCAGGCGAAAGCCGCCGACGCGCTCATCGCCCAAGGCAATGCCGGCGCGCTCACGGGCCTGCCGATCGCGCACAAGGACGCGTTCGTCACGCGCGGCTGGGCCTCGACGGCCGGCTCGCACATGCTCGAAAACTACGCGAGCCCGTTCGATGCGACCGTCGTCGATCGCCTGAAGCACGCCGGCATGGTGTGCCTCGGCAAGACCAACATGGACGAGTTCGCGATGGGCTCGTCCAACGAGAATTCGTACTTCGGCGCGGTGAAGAATCCGTGGGATCCGAAGGCGGTGCCGGGCGGCTCGTCGGGTGGCTCGGCCGCGGCCGTGGCCGCGCGTCTCGCGCCCGCCGCGACCGGCACCGACACCGGCGGCTCGATCCGCCAGCCCGCGTCGTTCACCGGCATCACGGGCATCAAGCCGACCTACGGCCGCGTGTCGCGTTACGGGATGATCGCGTTCGCATCGTCGCTGGATCAGGGCGGCCCGATGGCGCAAACCGCGCACGACTGCGCGCTGCTGCTCAACGCGATGGGCGGCTTCGACGAGCGCGACTCGACCAGCCTGCAGCGTGAGAACGAAGACTACACGCGCTATCTCGGCAAGACGTGGAACGGCGGGGACGCGGCCAAGCCGCTCGCCGGCCTGCGCATCGGCATGCCGAAGGAGTACTTCGGCGCCGGGCTAGCCGAGGACGTCCGCGCCGCCATCGACGCGGCATTGAAGCAATACGAAGCGCTCGGCGCGACGCTCGTCGAAGTGTCGCTGCCGCAGACCGAGCTCTCGATTCCCGTGTACTACATCATCGCGCCGGCGGAGGCTTCGTCGAACCTGTCGCGTTTCGACGGCGTGCGCTACGGACATCGTGCGGCGCAGTACAAGGATCTGCTCGACATGTACAAGAAGTCGCGCGCGGAAGGCTTCGGGCCGGAAGTGAAGCGCCGGATTCTCGTCGGGACGTATGTGCTGTCGCACGGGTATTACGACGCGTACTACCTGCAGGCGCAGAAGATCCGCCGCATCATCGCGCGGGACTTTCAGGAAGCGTTCAAACAGTGCGACGTCATCATGGGGCCGGTCGCGCCGTCCGTCGCGTGGAATCTGGGCGAGAAGGCCGACGATCCCGTGCAGATGTATCTCGCGGATATCTACACGCTTTCCGTGAGCCTCGCGGGTCTGCCCGGCATGAGCGTGCCGTGCGGCTTCGGCGCGGGCGCGAACGCGGATCGCCCGGTCGGTCTGCAGATCATCGGCAACTATTTCAACGAAGCCCGGATGCTCCAGGTCGCCGACGCGTTCCAGCGTGCGACCGACTGGCACCGCAAGGCACCATCGGCATCGGGAGTGTGAACATGCAGTGGGAAGTCGTCATCGGTCTGGAAACGCACGCGCAGCTTTCCACCGTCTCCAAGATTTTCTCGGGCGCGCCGACGCAATTCGGCGCGAGCCCGAACTCGCAGGCGAGTCCTGTCGATCTCGCGCTGCCCGGCGTGCTGCCCGTGATGAACAAGGGCGCCGTGGAGCGCGCGATCCGCTTCGGCCTGTCGATCGGCGCGCACATCGCACCGCGCAGCATCTTCGCGCGCAAGAACTACTTCTATCCGGATCTTCCGAAGGGCTATCAGATCAGCCAGTACGAGATTCCGGTCGTGCAGGGCGGTCAGATCACGATCCAGGTTCCGGCCAACGAGAAGGCGGGCAAGGAAGCGTATTCGAAGACCATCAACCTGACGCGCGCGCACCTCGAAGAGGACGCGGGCAAGTCGCTGCACGAAGACTTCGCGGGCATGACGGGCATCGACCTGAACCGCGCGGGCACGCCGCTGCTCGAGATCGTCACGGAGCCGGAAATGCGCAGCGCGGCGGAAGCCGTTGCGTATGCGAAGGCGCTGCATGGCCTCGTCGTGTGGCTCGGCATTTGTGACGGCAACATGCAGGAAGGCTCGTTCCGTTGCGACGCGAACGTTTCGGTGCGGCCGGTCGGCCAGAAGGAATTCGGCACGCGCGCGGAGATCAAGAACCTGAACTCGTTCCGTTTTCTCGAAGAAGCGATCCAGTACGAAGTGCGCCGTCAGATCGAGCTGATCGAAGACGGCGGCACGGTGGTCCAGGAAACGCGTCTCTACGATCCGGACAAACGCGAAACGCGTTCGATGCGCAGCAAGGAAGACGCGCACGATTACCGCTATTTCCCGGATCCGGACCTGATGCCGCTCGTGATCGAATCGTCGTGGATCGAGCGCGTGAAGGGCGAAATGCCGGAGCTTCCGGCGGACATGCACAAGCGTTTCGTCGATACCTACGGCCTCACGCCGTATGACGCGGGCGTGCTGACGTCGTCGAAAGCGATGGCGTCGTACTTCGAGGCGCTCGTGCAGAAAGCGGGTTCGGCACAAGCGAAGATCGCCGCGAACTGGATGATGGGCGACGTCTCCGCGCAACTGAACCGCGAATCGCTCGACATCAGCGAATCGCCGGTTTCGAGCGCGCAACTCGCGCTGATTCTTCAACGCATCGCCGACGGCACCATCTCCAACAAGATCGCGAAGGACATCTTCCAGACGATCTGGGACGAGAAGGCGACGGACGACGCGGCAGCGGATCGCATCATCGAGGCGAAGGGCCTGAAGCAGATTTCCGACACCGGCGCGCTCGAAGCAATCATCGACGAAGTGCTCGCGGCGAACCAGAAATCGGTCGAAGAATTCCGCGCGGGCAAGGAGAAGGCGTTCAACGCGCTGATCGGCCAGGCGATGAAGGCGACCAAAGGCAAGGCGAATCCGCAGCAGGTCAACGAACTGCTGAAGAAAAAGTTATCCTGATCGCTCCGTCCCGCACGGGATGAATGGGCTGCTGCCGGTCGAGCCCGGCAGCAGCCCGTTTTTCATTGGCGAACCAAGAACCAAAGAGACATGGCAAAGAAACCCGGACTCGACGACTTTCGCGTGCCTTTCTTCGACGCTGGCAAAAAGCTGAAGGCGTTCGACCTGAGCGCGATCGATCCGTCCGCGAAGCCGTTTTCCAGCGGCTCGAAAGATGAAGATCGCGAACGCCTCACGGCGATCGGCCTGCAACTCGACGACCTTCAGGAGAAACTCCACGCGCAGCGCCGCCAGCGCGTGCTGCTGGTGCTGCAAGGCATGGACACGAGCGGCAAGGACGGCACCGTGCGCGCGGTGTTTCACGATGTCGATCCGCTCGGCCTGCGCATCGTGCCTTTTCGCGCGCCGTCGGAGCGCGAGGCCGCGCACGACTTCCTTTGGCGCGTGCACGCGCAGGCGCCGCAGGCCGGCGAGTTCGCGATCTTCAATCGCAGCCACTATGAAGACGTGCTCGTGCCGCGCGTGCTGAAGCAGATCGACGCCGACGAATGCGAGCGGCGCTTTCGCCATATTCGCAACTTCGAGTCGCTGCTCGCGGATAGCGGCACGACCATCGTCAAATGTTTCCTGCATATCTCGAAGGATGAGCAGCGCGAGCGCCTGCAGGCGCGCATCGACGATCCGACGAAACACTGGAAGTTCGACGTCTCCGATCTCGACGCGCGCAAGGAGTGGGACGACTATCAGGCGGCGTATGCGGACCTGCTCGGCGCGACGTCGACCGACTATGCGCCGTGGTACATCATTCCGGGCAATTCGAAGACGCATCGCAACGTGATGGTCGCCGAACTGCTGTTGCGCACGCTGCAGGACATGAAACTCGAATTTCCGCCGGCGAAGGAATCGCTCAAGGGCGTGAAGGTCGAATAAAAACGAACTCAAAAAGGAAGCGTATGTTTCGCGTGATTACCGCCAATCTGAACGGCATCCGTTCGGCCGCCAAGAAAGGATTCTTCGACTGGTTCGGCGAGCAGAAATCCGACGTCGTGTGCGTGCAGGAAATCAAGTGCTCGCAAGACGACCTGACGCCGGAATTCCTCGCGCCGCACGGTTTTCAGGGCTATTTCCAGCATGCCGTGAAGAAGGGCTACAGCGGCGCGGGCCTCTATACGCGTCACGAGCCGGATGACGTGATCATCGGTTTCGGCTCGGAAGAGTTCGATCCGGAAGGGCGCTACGTGGAAGCGCGTTTCGGCAAGCTCTCGGTGGTATCGGTGTACGTGCCGTCCGGGTCGAGCGGCGACGAGCGCCAGCAGGCCAAATACCGCTTCATGGACGAGTTCATGCCGCATCTCGACGCGCTGTCGAAAGAGCGCGAAGTGATTCTGTGCGGCGATGTGAACATCGTGCACAAGGAAATCGACATCAAGAACTGGAAGAGCAACCAGAAGAACTCCGGCTGTCTGCCGGAAGAGCGCGCGTGGCTCACGAAGCTCTTCGACGACGTGGGTTATGTCGATGTATTCCGCACGCTGGATCAGCGCCCCGAGCAGTACACGTGGTGGAGCAATCGCGGCCAGGCGTATGCGAAGAACGTGGGGTGGCGTATCGACTATCAGATCGCGACGAAGGAAGTCGCCGCGACCGCGAAGAAGACGTCGATTTTCAGGGACATCAAGTTCAGCGACCATGCGCCGCTGACGATCGACTACGACTGGAAGCTCGGCAAGAAGAATTGACTAGCGCCCGCTCTTCTTGAACCGCCCCATGCCCGCGTAATTCGGCAACTGGTCGATGGTCTTGCCGAGCGCCTTTGCATAGAGCGGCATCATGTCCGGCATGCGCTTGAGCAGGTCCTGCCTGCGATCCGGGCCATACGGATGCATCCAGATGAAGCCGACATCCGCGCGCCGTGTTCCCGAATCGATCTTGTTCCACAACGTGACCGCCGCGCGCGGATCGTAGCCCGCGCGCGAGGCGATCTCGCTGCCGATCACATCGGCTTCGGTTTCATCGGCGGGGGAATAGCGCATGGTCAGTAATTCATCGCCGAAATCGGGCTGTTGCGGCGGATAGTTCGAGAAGCCGAACAACTGGGGCGGCGCGCCGGCGGAGAGTTGCGCCGCCTGCTGCCGGCCGAGCCGCTCGCGCGCATGCTCGCGCAACGCGTGCGCGATCTCATGGCCGATCATCATGCCGATCTCGTTATCGTTCAGACGCAGCTTCTCGATGAGACCGCTATACACGACGATTTTCCCGCCCGGCAGGCACACCATGCGCTCTTCGGGCGACTTGATGACGTTGATCTCCCACTTCCAGTTCTTCGCGCGATCGTTCCACTTGAGCGCGAACGGAATCTCGTGATTCGCGATCTCGCGCACGCGCTTCACGAGCGGGTTGCTATCGGGAAGCAATGTCTTTGCGCGACCCGCATCGAGTATGACTTGCGCGTATTCCTCGGCGGACTGCGCTTCGAGCGTTGCGGGCGGGATCAGGTTGCGAAAGAGCGCCGTATCGCCGAAGCGGATCTGGTTGTTCGGTGCGGTGTAGGGCGGCGGCGTCTTCTGTTCGTCCTGAGCGTGCGCGGACAAGGGCGCGAGCGACGCCGATGCCAATGCGCAAACCAAGGCGCGAAGCTTGAAAGAAACCGTCATCGTCGAGTTCTCCAGGGCGCGATCTTGGGCAACAGTAACATGCCCGGAATGGACAACGCGACGCAGATCATGAAGTACGGAAACCATCCGGTTTCATTCACGATGAAGCCGCTGCCCGCCGCGGCGAACGTGCGCGGCACCGCCGCGAGGCTCGTGAAGAGCGCGAACTGCGTCGCGGTGTAACGCGGGTCCGTCGTGCTCGCGATGTACGCGGTGAAGGTGGCGAGCGTGAGACCCGTCGCGAAGGTTTCAAAGCCGTAGAGCACGGCGAGCGCCGCGGGCGACGGCCCGATCTTCGCGAGCCAGGCGAAGCCTAACGTCGCGACGATCTGCAGCGCGCCGAAAATCCACAGCCCGCGCGCGATGCCGATCTTCACCAGCGCGATCCCGCCGAGCAATCCGCCCGCGATGCTCGCCCAGAATGCGACCGCTTTCGCGATCACGCCGATCTGCGCGAGTGAGAAACCCACGTCGATGAAGAACTTTGTGGCGAGTGCCGTCGCCATCGTGTCGCCGAGCTTGTAGAGGAAGATGAAGCTCAGCACGAGCAGCGCCGCGCGCCAGCCGTCGCGCGTGACGAACTCGTGAAACGGCTCGACGATCGCCTCGCGCAGATTCTTCGGCGGCGCGCCGTGAATCTCCGGCTCCCTGACGACGAGCGTCGTGATGAGACCCGGCAGCATGAACGCGGCGGTGATCAGAAACACGGTCTTCCACGGGAAGACCGTGGCGAGAATCAGCGACAGCGAGCCCGGCACGAGCCCCGCGACCTTGTACGCATTGACGTGAACCGCATTGCCGAGTCCTTGCTCGGTGTCGGCGAGCAATTCGCGGCGGTATGCATCGATGACGATATCCTGACTCGCGCTGAAGAACGCGACGAGCGCGGCAACCGACGCGACGGCCCATAGACTTCGTTCAGGTGAGAAGAATCCGAACGAGCCGATCGCCACCATCACGAGCACTTGCGTGACGAACATCCAGCCGCGCCGTCTGCCGGGACTCCAGCCCGGAAAGCGCGGGATGTAACGGTCCATCAGCGGCGACCAGACGAACTTCCACGTGTATGGCAGTCCGATCAGCGCGAACAGGCCGATCTCCTTGACGTTGATGTGCGCGGTCGTCAGCCACGCCTGCAGCAGGCTGTAGAGCGTGAAGAGCGGCAATCCGGACGTGAAGCCGAGAAAGACGCAAATGAGGATGCGCTTGTTGAGAAACGTGCGCCATCCGGGATGTTCTTCGTGAGCAGTTAGAGCGGGCGCCTCGTGTGGCGTATCGGGCATGTCGTATAGCGGGCAGTTGTCGATGCGCGACGGCGCCGGTCATCGTTACCGGCGCTTCACGCGATAGACCGCAAGACTACCACGCCAGTTCGCGCCCCAACGGACCGGCTGGCCGTCGTGCAGCACCACGCGGTCGAGAATTTCGATGCCCACCTCCGGCGCGAGCGCCTCGAAGTCCTTGATCGTGAGCACACGCACGTTCGGCGTGTTGTGCCACTGATAGGGCAGCGACTTCGACACGGGCATGCGCCCCTGAATCACCGACAGCCGATGTTGCCAGTATCCGAAATTCGGAAACGACACGATGCACTGGCGCCCGACGCGCACCGTCTCGCGCAGGATCGCGGCGGTCTGATGAATCGTCTGCAGCGTCTGCGAAAGGACCGCGAAATCGAAGCTGTCGTCCTCGAAGAGACGCAAACCGTCTTCGAGATTCTGCTGAATCACGTTCACGCCTTTTTGCGCGCACGCGAGCACGCCGGCATCGTTGATCTCGATGCCGTAGCCCTTCACTTCGAGTTCTTCGCCGAGCAGCGATAGCAGCGACCCGTCGCCGCAGCCGAGATCGAGCACCGTCGAGCGCGGTTCGACCCAGCGGGCGATCGCCCGAAAATCGGAGCGCAGCGCGAGCGAATCGAGGGTGTGCTGGTTCATGCGCCGATCTCCGTGGCAATGCGTTCGTAATAGGCGCGCATCAGGTTGTGATAACGCGCGTCGTCGAGCAGGAAGGCGTCGTGGCCGTGCGGCGCATCGATTTCCGCGTAGCTCACGGTGCGCTTGTTGTCGAGCAGCGCTTTCACGATTTCGCGTGAGCGCGCGGGCGCGAAACGCCAGTCCGTCGTGAAGCTGGTAATGAGATATTTCGCGCTGGTATTG
This sequence comes from Caballeronia sp. INML1, assembly GCF_023631085.1. NCBI lineage: Bacteria > Pseudomonadati > Pseudomonadota > Betaproteobacteria > Burkholderiales > Burkholderiaceae > Caballeronia > Caballeronia sp. INML1. The sequence continues at coordinate 69,326 of NZ_JALQDT010000001.1, forward strand.
CCGAGCGCTTTCGTGAGATCGCCGTCGAAGGCTTTGGCGGGATCGAAATAATCGAGCGCGCGCGTGATCAGCAGATACGTGTTCGCGTCGAAGTATTCGGCGAACTTGTCGGCCTGATAGCGCAGATACGACTCGACTTCGAATTCGACATCGAAGTTGAAGTTGTACGCATCGAGCGCGCCCTCGGCACGGCGCAGCGCGCGGCCGAATTTCACGGCCATGTCGTCGTCCGACAGATACGTGATGTGGCCGATCATGCGCGCGACGCGCAAGCCGCGACGCGGCTTCACGCCGTGCGCGTAATAGTCGCCGCCGTGGAAATCGGGATCGGAGAGAATCGCGGAACGCGCGGTTTCATTGAACGCGATGTTCTGCGCGGAAAGCTTCGGCGTCGATGCCACGACGATGCAATGCGCGAGCCGCTCCGGATACATCATGCTCCACGCGAGCGCCTGCATGCCGCCGAGGCTGCCGCCCATCACGGCCGCGAAGCGCTCGATGCCGAAGCGGTCCGCGAGACGCGCCTGCGCGTTCACCCAGTCTTCCACCGTGACGACGGGAAAGCTCGCGCCGTACGGCTTTGCCGTCGTGCGATCGATGCTCATCGGTCCAGTGGAACCGAAGCACGAGCCGAGATTGTTCACGCCGATCACGAAGAAGCGGTTCGTGTCGAGCGGCTTGCCGGGACCGACCATGTTGTCCCACCAGCCGACGTCCTTCGGATTATCCGCGTGGATGCCCGCGACATGATGCGACGCGTTCAACGCGTGGCACACGAGCACGGCATTCGAGCGCGCGGCGTTGAGCTCGCCGTACGTTTCGACGACGAGTTCGTAGTCGCCCAGCATCGAGCCGTTCTGCATCTTGAGCGGCTCGGTGAAGCGCAGTGTTTGGGGCGTGACGATGCCGATCGATTCCATTCATTCCGCCTTTGAACAAGCGGCTAAACGGTGTCGGCGAAGCGCGGAAAAAAGTGATGGCGCGGCTGACGACCTCTTTAGCCGCATTTATAGTGAACGCCCGTGAATCATCACTGAGGTTCGCGCGCCCGCAATCGAGTCAGCAAATCGGCGCGTCGTTGATGTTCGAGAAAATCTCGTTAGCGATGGAGTATAGCGGAAATCGTCATTAAGCCGCCATTTGCTCCGTCTTGGATGGGGCCCGCGTTTCCGTCTATATTGTCTAATCGTCTCGTCTTGCCAGGAAACGGAAATGAAACCGAGCCGGGTCAGACCGCTGAGTCACCTGAAGAGCCGCGCGGCCGAGTTGATCCGCAATATCGTCGAGAGCCGCGAGCCGATGCTCATCACGCAGAACGGCGAGGGCAGGGTGGTCGTGCAGGACGTGCAGTCATACGAGGATCTGCATCAGACGCTTGCCTTGCTGAAGATTCTGGCGATGGGGCAGAAGACCATTGAAGCCGGCCAGTGCATGAGCGCGGGCGATGTGTTCGCCGAGATCGAGCGCCTCGACCGCGAAGAAGGCGTCAAGTGAAGACCGTCTTCCTCGATCCCGTGCGCCAGGATTTGCAGGACTTCCGGCGCTACGTCATCAACAAGTTCGGCGGCACCGCGTGGTCCGCAACGCGCAACAAGATCGCCGATACCATCGTCGAAATCGAAGCCGCGCCGCGCAACGGCTCGACGCCGCCGGAGCTCGTCGACTTTCGCATGTCGGGGTACTACGAAGTCGCGAGCGGCACGAACCGCATCATCTACAAGGTCGATGGCGACACCATCTACGTGCATCTCGTCGTCGACGCGCGCTCGGACCTCGAAGACATTCTCGCGCGGCGGCTGTTTCGGATGTAGCTGCAATGGACGCGATCGGATCAGAGCGCGCGGCCGCGCATGCCGAGGGTGAGCGCGCGCAACGACCGCACCGTGCGATCCACATAATGCGGCCTGCCCGCGCCCGGCAGGCGTACTGACATTCCGCCGCTCGACGTCTTCGCAACCGGCAGATGCCCGACGATCCACACCGTGCGAATGCCCAGCCGCCGATAGCGCTTCAGATGCCCGCGCGTATCCTCGACGAGAATCGCGTCTTCGAGACGCACGTGCGCGCGGCGCATCGCACGGCGCAGCATCGGCGCGTCAGGCTTCGCGCGCCAGTGCTGACCTTCGCGCATGTCCTCGATCGCGATCACGCGCTCGAACAGCTTCGCGATGCCGAGTTCCGCCAGCACGGTGCGCGCGTAGAGCGTCGGTGCGTTGGTAAGCACGATCTTGCGTCCGGGCAGCGCACGCAGTATCCGCGTGAGGCCGCGCTCGGCGCGCAGCATCGACGGCAGATCGGGGAAGGTGTGAACCTCGCGCAGGAAATCGGCCGGATCGACGTCGTGATGCCTGACGAGCCCGAGCAGCGTCGCGCCGTAACGCACCGTATAACCGACGCGCAGGCGGTTCGCCTCGTCGACGTCGACGTTCAGGCGATCCATGATGTATTGCGTCATCCCACGATTGATCGCCGGGAAAATTTCATGCGATGCGTGATGCAGCGTGTTGTCGAGATCGAAGAGCCAGACGGGACCACGCGTTTTCACGCGGCGTCGGCGGGACGGGCGATGCGGACTCATATCAGCGTTGCACCAAAAGAAACGCCCGCGCATTGGCGGGCGTGGAAAGCGAAATGACGATGCTCAATGCGAGCGGATCATCGTGCCGAATGGCTGCTCGGTCAGAATTTCGAGCAGCACCGAATGCTCGATGCGGCCATCGATGATGTGCACCGAGCGCACGCCGCTCTTCGCCGCATCCAGCGCGGAAGAAATTTTCGGCAACATGCCGCCGGAGATGGTGCCGTCCGCGAAGAGGGCGTCGATCTCGCGCGCGGACAGGTCGGTCAGCAGATTGCCTTCCTTGTCCATCACGCCGGGAATGTTCGTCATCATGACGAGCTTTTCCGCATTCAGCACGACGGCGAGCTTGCCCGCGACGAGATCCGCGTTGATGTTGTACGAGAGGCCGTCCTCGCCGAAGCCGATGGGCGAAATGACCGGAATGAACGCGTCGTCCTGCAGCGCCTTCACGACCGCCGGGTTGATCGCCTCGACTTCGCCGACCTGGCCGATGTCGATGAACTGGCCCGGATTATCGCGGTCCGGCATCAGCAGCTTGCGCGCGTGGATCAGGCCGCCGTCCTTGCCCGTCAGACCGACCGCCTGTCCGCCGAAGTGGTTGATCAGCGTGACGATGTCCTGTTGCACCTCGCCGCCGAGCACCCATTCGACGACTTCCATGGTTTCTTCGTCGGTGACGCGCATGCCCTGGATGAAGGTGCCTTGCTTGCCGATCTTTTTCAGCGCCTGGTCGATCTGCGGGCCGCCGCCGTGCACGATCACCGGATTGATGCCGACGAGCTTCAGCAAAATGACGTCGCGCGCGAAGCCTTGCTTCAGGCGCTCTTCGGTCATGGCATTGCCGCCGTATTTGATCACGACCGTCTTGCCGTGATACTGACGGATATAGGGCAGCGCCTCGGCCAGAATTTCAGCCTTCAGGGTAGGCGCGATTTGCGTGAGGTCGGGTTGCTCGGACATGGCGGCAGATGAGGCGAGGAGCGTTTAAACACGCCGAATTGTACAGGACCGACGCATTGCGGCAGGACGAATTGCCGCGCCGGCGCGACGTTTTCCGGCGGACGGGCCGACGTGCGATCATCGTTCGAACGGATTGATGACAAGATGATGAACGAATCCCCTGAAACGAACGGGCGGCCAGCGCCGGGCGCGCTGGTTTGCGCCCGCTGCGGCGCGTCGTTTCGCTGCGGCATGCGCGCGGGCGATCCGGCCTGCTGGTGCGCGTCGCTCGCCGCGTTGCCGCTCGACTGTCTGCGGCCGGGCATGAGCTGCCTGTGTCCGGCGTGTCTCGCGGCGCAAGTCGATCGTGCCGCACCGCTGGACTAGCAGATCGAGCGCCGTGGCTGCCTCCCGCGGCAAGGTGCGACAAATCGCGCCAGATGCGGCTGCGGGCCCGACGCAAGCGGGATAATGTCGCGGGAAGCGTAACCACGTTGTCAAGCACTCAAGCAGATGCATCGCATAACCAATACCGGCCGCGTCAATCTCGGACACCTCTTCTGGCTTCGCTCGCTCGCGATCATCGGCCAGCTGACGACCATCGCCGTCGTGCAGATCTTCTTCGGCGCGAAGCTCCCGCTGCCCGCGATGCTGCTCGTCGTCGCGCTGGAGATGATCTTCAACGGCCTCACGTGGCTGCGCGTCGCGCGGGCGCGGCCGGAGACGAATCTCGAACTGTTCGGCCAGATGCTGGTTGACCTCGGCGCGCTCTCGGCGCTCCTGTTTCTCTCCGGCGGCGCGACCAATCCGTTCGTCACGCTTTATCTGCCATCGCTCGCGATAGCCGCCGCCGTGCTGCCGTGGACAATGATGGCTTGCCTCGCGCTCTTCGCCGTCGCCTGTTACGCGCTGCTCAGCTACAACTACGTGCCGCTCAACATCGAGAATCCGGCCAATCTCTTCGATTATTTCCGCACCGGCCTGTGGGTCAACTTCATGGTGAGCGTCGGGCTGATCGGCTGGTTCGTCGCGCGCATGTCGCGGGCGCTGCGCGTGCGCGACGCCGCGCTCGCCGAAGCCCAGCAACGTCATCTTCGCGATGAGCGCGCGGTCGCGCTCGGCGTGCAGGCCGCGACCGTGGCGCACGAAATGGGCACGCCGCTTTCGACCATCGCGATGCTGGCCGAGGAACTGCGCGACTCCGCCGCGCACGACAGGAACCTCGCACCCTACGCGGCGGATTTCGAACTGCTCGAGCAGCAGATGGCGCTCTGCACGTCCGCGCTCGCACGCCTGCGCAGCCGCGCGACGGGGCCGTCGAGCCGCCAGGGGCTGGACGAATGGCTATCGAGCTTCATCGAGCAATGGCGTTTGCGGCATCCGCAGGTGAAATTCGCGCAGATCGGCCGGACCCCCGTGGATGCGTCTATCGACGACGCGGTAGCCGTCGGCCAGATCCTCACGATCCTGCTCGATAACGCCGCGCGCGCGAGCAGCGAATCGGTGACGCTGCAGACGTCGGTCGAAACGGTAGACGACATGGACTACGTGCGCTTCGACGTGTGCGATCGCGGCCCGGGCATTCCGCCCGCGCTGCGCGGCACGCTCGGCGCGGGCCCGGTCGACAGTACCCAGGGCGGGCACGGCGTCGGGCTTTATCTGGCGTTCGCGGCGGCGGCGCGGCTCTCTGGATCGATCGAACTGATCGACGGCAAGCCGCGCGGCACGTGCGCGGTGTTGCGCCTGCCCAATCGCGGCGCGGTCGCGGCGCCGGCGCAGGCGGCAGGAACTGAACGAAGCGGCGCGGCCTGAACTCGAACCCAGGCGCGCCCGAGGGGCATTACGGAGAAAAATATGAGCGATACCAACTTTCTGATCATCGACGACGACGAAGTCTTTTCCGGCATTCTCGCCCGCGGCCTCACGCGGCGTGGTTTCACGCCGCATCAGGCCCACGACGCCGACGAAGCGCTGAAGCTCGCCAACCAGCACAAGTTCGGGCAGATCACGGTCGATCTCCATCTGGGCAGCGATTCCGGGCTGCGGCTCGTCGCGCCGCTGCGCGATCTGCAGCCGGATGCGCGCATTCTCGTGCTGACCGGCTACGCGAGCATCGCGACGGCCGTGCAGGCGGTGAAGGACGGCGCGGACAACTATCTCGCCAAGCCGGCGAACGTCGAGTCAATTCTTTCCGCGCTCCACGAGCAGGCGAGCGAGCAGACGGCCGAGGAAGCGATCGAGAACCCGACGCTGCTTTCCGTCGCGCGGCTCGAATGGGAGCATATCCAGCGCGCCCTCGCCGAGAACAACGGCAATATTTCGGCGACGGCACGCGCGCTCAACATGCATCGACGCACGCTGCAACGCAAGCTGGCGAAGAAGCCGGTGCGGCAATAAGCGAGACGACGCCCGGGCAAAACTCGGGCGGCAATTGAATATCGGCCGGAAATGGCGATGCGCGATGCGTTCAGACACGCATCGCGATAAAAGCGACCGCGCAAAAAAAAGAACCGCCCAAGCCCGGTGCCAAGGGCGGTAATCGGAGAGTTGCAACGACATGCATGTACATGGAACACGCATGCAGAAAGTGTACGTTGCGGCGCTGTACCCTTGAATAAGATAACTCCGAATTAAGAATTCGCTTAATTTGTCTGCTTTTACGCAGCAAATAGCGAATTTCTTTCAATCACCCTTCTTCGGGGTCTTCGTCGATGTTTCCGGCGCTCATTCTCAGGCCGTTATCCCCTTCATACGCGCTCAAGAAAATCGAAACGAGCGCCGTAAAGCCACTCTGTGCGCAAACCGGGATTTGCGCCGCGCCGTCCGCGGGCGTCGTCCGCGGGGCGTGACAGAGGAGACATCGATGAAATGGTTTGACCGCCTGTCCGTGCTCAGCAAGCTCTTGCTGTCTTTCGCGGTCGTGATCCTGTTCTGCGCATGCGTGGGCGTCACCGGCGTGGTTTCGCTCGCAAAGATGAACGGCCTGATCGAGGAAATCGGCGAGCGTCACATGGACGGCCTCTATTGGGTCGAGGAAGTCAACAAGCACAAGCTCAACACGGATCTCGCCGCCGCCAACCTCACGTTCGCCGACGATGCCGGCAAGGCAAAGCTGAAGGAAGGCATGTCGGCTTCGCTCGACAGCATGCACCGCGCGTTCGAACTCATGCGCCCGACGATGCACTCCGCCGACGGCATCGCGCTCTACGACGCGGCGAGCAAGTCCGTCGCCGCGTGGGAAGACATCGTCCTGATGCAGATGGGCAAAAAGCCGATGCCGATCGACGTCGACCAGATGGGCCTCATCGCGCGCGCGATCGCGGCGAGCGAGAAGGCGCGCGCTTCGCTGGAGCGTCTCGCCGACTTCAAGCGCAAGCGCGCGACCGACGCGCGCCGCGACGCGGCATCGGAATACGCAACGATGCGCGTCGTCATGCTCGCGCTCGTGTTCGGCGCGATGGTCGCGGGGGCGCTGCTCGCGGTGCTGATCGGACGGCGTCTTTCCGCGCAGCTCGGCGGCGAGCCGGCATACGCGGCGGATATCGCCGACCGCATCGCGCGCGGCGACCTGACCACGCGCGTCGCCACGCGCCCCGGCGACGACACCAGCATGCTCGCGAGCCTCGGCAACATGAGCACGAAGCTCGCGGATATCGTGGGCGAGATTCGCCATTCGAGCGATTCGATCCTGTACGCATCGCGCGAGATCGCGCAGGGCAACACCGATCTGTCGCAGCGCACCGAGGAGCAGGCGGCTTCGCTGGAGGAAACCGCGTCGAGCATGGAACAGCTCACGCAGACCGTGCGCCAGAACGCGAGCAACGCGGACGCGGCGAGCGGCATCGCGCGCGGCGCGTCGGACGTGTCCGCGCGGGGCAGCGAGCTCGTCGGCGAGGTCGTCGATAACATGCGCGAACTGGCGTCGGGCTCCAAGCGGATGACGGACATCATCGCGGTGATCGAGGGCATCGCCTTCCAGACGAATATCCTCGCGCTGAACGCCGCGGTGGAAGCGGCGCGCGCCGGCGAGGAAGGGCGCGGCTTCGCGGTGGTCGCGGGCGAAGTGCGCTCGCTCGCGCAGCGCAGCGCGACGTCGGCGAAGGAAATCAAGGAGCTGATCGAGGCGTCGACGGCGCGCGTGGACAGCGGCGCGGCGCTGGCCGAGCGCGCCGGCGCGACGATGGCCGAAGTCACGCAGGCCGTGCAGCGCGTGACGGACATCATGGCGCAGATTTCGTCGGCCTCGCACGAGCAGAGCGCGGGCATCGAGCAGGTGAACCGCGCCGTCGCGCAGATGGATGAGGTGACGCAGCAAAACGCGGCGCTCGTCGAGCAGGCCGCCGCCGCCGCGGGCGCGATGGCCGATCAGGCGGAGCAACTGAAGAGCGCGGTCGCGGTTTTCGAACTGGAGCGCGGCGCCTGACCCGCGAAACGAGCGCGGCACGTCGCGGGCAAGCGACGGCCAAACGGTCGTAATATCGGCTCGCTTGCCACCCGAGAGCCCGCTCCGTACACTCGCGCCTGTTTTTCAAGACCAAGCGCGCCGCACGGACGGCGCCTCACCGCCGAGAAGGAGCCCCGCCGATGTCCGATTCCTATTTCCCGCGCTGGCCGCTCCAGCCGGATGCTCAGGAGGGGCGCATCGTCGCGCCCGACGAGCGCCTCGCCTGGCCGCAGATGATCGCGATGGGCATTCAGCACGTCGTCGCGATGTTCGGCTCGACCGTGCTCGCGCCGCTCCTGATGGGCTTCGATCCCAATCTGTGCATCTTCATGTCGGGCATCGGCACGCTGCTGTTCTTCGTGCTGGTCGGCGGTCGCGTGCCGAGTTATCTAGGTTCGAGCTTCGCGTTCATCGGGCTGGTGATCGCGGTGACGGGCTACGGCGGTCACGGCCCGAACATGAACATTCCGGTCGCGCTCGGCGGGATCATCGCGTGCGGCGTGGCTTACACGATCATCGGTCTGATTGTCGCGGCGATCGGCACGAAGTGGATCGAAACGCTGATGCCGCCGGTCGTCACGGGCGCGATCGTCTGCGTGATCGGGCTGAATCTCGCGCCGATCGCCGTGAAAGGCGTGATGGGCAGCAGCTTCGAATCGTGGATGGCGCTCGTCACCGTGCTGTGCGTGGGCGGCGTCGCGGTGTTCGCGCGCGGCATGGCGCAGCGCCTGCTGATCCTGATCGGCCTGGCGATCGCATACCTCATCTATGCCGTGCTGACCAACGGCATGAGCATGGGCAAGCCGATCGACTTTTCGATCGTCGCGAACGCCGCGTGGTTCGGCATGCCGCACTTCACGGCGCCCGTGTTCGAAGCCCCGGCGATGACGCTGATCGCGCCGGTTGCGATCATCCTCGTCGCGGAGAACCTCGGGCACATCAAGGCTGTCGGCGCGATGACGGGCAAGAGCCTCGACAAGTACATCGGTCGCGCGTTCATCGGCGACGGGCTGGCGACGATCGCCTCCGGTTTCGCCGGCGGCACCGGCGTGACGACTTACGCGGAGAATATCGGCGTGATGGCCGTCACGAAGATTTATTCGACGCTCGTGTTCGTGATTGCGGCGCTGTTCGCCATCGTGCTCGGGTTCTCGCCGAAGTTCGGCGCGCTGATTGCGACGATTCCGGGACCGGTTCTGGGCGGCGTGTCCATTGTCGTGTTCGGGTTGATCGCGGTGACCGGCGCGCGCATCTGGGTCGTCAACAAGGTCAATTTCTCGGATAACCGCAATCTGATCGTCGCGGCTGTCACGCTCGTGCTCGGCACGGGGGACTTCACGCTGAAGCTCGGCGGGTTCGCGCTTGGCGGCATCGGGACGGCGACCTTCGGTGCGATTATTTTCTATGCGCTGTTGCGGCGGCGCGGCTCGGGCGTGGTTTGATTTCTTTTTCCCTGGGTTAATCGGGTGGAGCTGCTCGCTTAAGGCTAAAGCACAAGCGAACCGCCCATCCACCTCACCCCGCAGTCCCCCGCTTGCGGTTGACGATCGCCGTCTCCGACAAATCGACCTCGCGCATCAGCTTGTTCAGCGTTTCATCGTTGATGTGCTGCAGCGACCGCAGCCGCAACAACTCCGCCCGCTCGGCCCTCAGCGCCGCCATCTTCAGCCGCGTCTCCACCTGCTCGCTCTTCCTCGCCGCCACGCGCGGCGCTTCTTCATCGCCGAGCGATTCCAGCCGCCTGCGATACATGCTCATGACGCGGGCGGTCGAATCGGCGCAGCGCGCGGACGCGGTTTCGTCCATCTGCTCGATGAGCTCGTCGTGCGTGTCGTCGATCGCGCGGATCGCCGCCTGCGCCGCGCGGCGGCGCGCCATGCGTTCCTCCACCGCGTGCGGATTCTTCTCGCGCTCGATGCCGCGCAGCATCAGCGGCAAGCCCACGACAGCGATGAGCAGCGACACCAGAATCACCGCCGATGCGATGAAGATCGCCAGATCGCGCCCCTCGAGCGTGACCGGCAGCGACAGCACGCCCGCGAGCGTCACGGCGCCGCGCACGCCGCCGATCGTCGTTAGCGCGAGCGTGCGAAAACCGGGCGCGGCGCTGTCGATGCCACGCTTCGCCGTCTTGCGCGCCGCGACCCAACGCAGCGAATACACCCAGACGAAGCGCAGCGAGTAAAGCGCGACCAGCGTCGCGAGCACATAGCCGATCAGCAGGCCCACTTGCGCGTCGCTATCGTGATGCGCCTCGATCAGCGCCTGCCCGAGAATGTGCGGAAACTGCAGCCCGAGCAGGATGAACACCATGCCGTTGAACACGAATTCGATCATCGTCCAGGTGCTCGTCATGCGCACGCGCACCGCGCTCGGAATGCCTTCGCGCAGGCTCTGGATGTTCATGACCATGCCGGCCGACACCGCCGCCAGAATGCCCGAGCAGCCCACATGCTCGGCCATGACGTACGACGCGAATGGAATCAGGATCGTAAGGATCACGCCCGCGGCCGGGTCGTCGTCCTCGGAGAATTTCAGCAGACGCGACGGAATCTCGGTGAGCGCCCAGCTGATCGCCGCGCCGATCGCGATCCCGCCCGCCGCGATGATGAAAAAGCTGATCGTCGCGTCACGCAGCGAAAACACGCCCGTCAGCGCGGCCGCGATCGCGAACTTCAGCGCGACGAGGCCCGACGCGTCGTTCATCAGCGCCTCGCCTTCGAGGATATGCATGAGGTTCGCCGGAATGCGGTTGCGTCCGGCGATGCCCGTCAGCGCGACGGCATCGGTCGGCGAGAGCACGGCGGCAAGCGCGAACGCGACGGGCAGCGGCATCGTCGGAATCATCGCGTGCAGGAAGTAGCCGAGCGCGCCCACGGTGATGAACACGAGTCCGAGCGCGAGCATCAGGATCGCGCGCCGCTGCATGTAGAGCTCGCGCTTCGGAATGCGCCAGCCGTCCGCGAACAGCAGCGGCGGAATGAAGAGCAGCATGAAGAGATCGGGATCGAACGTGACGTGCAGCGCGAAGCCCGGCCACGCAAGGCACGCGCCGATCGCGATCTGGATGAGCGGCAACGGCAGCTTGACCGGAAGCAGGCTCAGGCCGAACCCCGATAGGGCCACGACCAGCAGAAGAATGAGGACGGTAAAAACGATTTCCATGTGTGCGCTACTGCACGACGCGTGCGAGCGGCCGGCGCACGCGGCGTCTAGCATTGACTTGATGAGCCGAAAGTTTAGCCCTTGCACGCGCTGCGGGCAGCGGCGGCGGCTTTTCGGTTTTCGCACCGTGAAGGTGCGCGTGCACGTCGAACCGCCTGCTGGCGGTGCACGAAGCTGGCAAACGATCGACGAATCGCGCCGCGCCGTGCGCATGGAGCTTGCTTTAACGAAAGCCACGGGACACACAGACTCCCGACGAGATCATCGAGGGCGGTTCTTATGAAAACGGTATGGGACGGATCCGGCGCGGGTCCGCTGGCACGGATGACGCAAGGCAGGCGCAGGTCGATCGCGCATCGCCGGAACATGGAGGCGAGGGTATCGGCATGGTGATCGCAAACCCCGAGAAAGCGACGGTTTCCGCACGCAGCTTCGAGCTCGGCGTGACTTCGGGCTTCGACCGCTATTCGGTCGAGCACGGCGAGTTGACGTTATCGAGCGTCTTTCAGCCGGTGTTCAGCCTGTCGCACATGCGCGCGGTCGGGTACGAGGGCTTGTTGCGCGCGCACGATGCGCTCGACCGGCCGGTGTCGCCGCTCGACGTGTTCGGGCAGGCATCGCGCGTCGGCGAAGCATTGCTCATCGACCGGCTCGCGCAGGCGCTGCATCTCGAGAACTTCAAAATGCTCGGCGCACAGACCGAATGGCTCTTTCTCAACGTGCATCCCGGCGCGCTGACCGAGCCGTATCACGCGGCGGCGCTGCTCGCGAATCTCAAGCGCCTCAATATCGAACCGCGCCGCGTCGTGCTCGAAGTGCTCGAGCACAGTGCGGAGGATATCGAGCGGCTCGCGCTCGCGGTGCAGCAGTTCCGCGATCACGGCTTTCTCATCGCGCTCGACGACTTCGGCGCGGGGCACACCAACATCGAGCGAATCTGGCAGCTCGATCCGGACATCGTCAAGCTCGATCGCGTGATGCTCTCGCACGCCGGCCACAACGTGCATGCGCCGCTATCGGCGCGCTCGCTCAAGCAGCGGCGGAACATGGAGGCGGTTTTGTCGGGCATCGTGTCGCTGCTGCATGAAGCCGGCAAGCTCGTGCTGATCGAAGGCGTCGAGACCGAGCACGAAGCGCAACTCGCGCTCGCGAGCGGCGCGGACTTCGTGCAGGGGTTCTTCTTCGCGCGGCCGCATCCCGGGCTCGCGGACAGCGCGCATGCGCAGACGGTCATCGGTGAGCTGACCGAGCGCTACCGCTTGCAGACCGAAGCGCGCGAGCGGCGCGTCGCGACGCGGCTTCAGCCGTATATCCGCGCGTTCGAGCGCGCCGCCGAGCGGCTCGCGGCGGGCGAGCCGCTCGAAGAAGTGTGCTGGAACTTCCTCGCGCTCGACAACGCCGCGCGCTGCTTCCTGCTCGACCAGAACGGCAGGCAGGCGGGCCGCAACGTCGTGCTGCGCGCGGACCGCGCCGCGCACGAGGCGCGCTTCCTGCCGCTCAGCGACGCGCAGGGCGCGAACTGGTTGCGCCGCCCGTACTTCCGGGCGGCGCTCGGCGATCCCGAGCGCGTGCATGTGACCAAGCCGTATCTGTCGATCAACGAGGCGATGCCGTGCGTCACGCTGTCGGTGGAGACGCGCTCGCAAGGCAAGCGCTGCGTGTTGTGCGGCGACATCGACTGGTTGCCCGACGACGACGTCGAATGATCCTTCGTCTTACTTTGCGACCACGACCGGAATGCCTTTGAGCGATGCCACGCCTTTCATCGTGTCGATGGCGGCGCGCACGGCATCGCCCGTCGCCGCTTCGATGCCGATGCGCGCCGCGATGCCACGTTCGCCGCGCTTGACCGTCGCGACGTTCGCGAGCTTCACGTGACCGTAGCCGCGCACGCGCTCGAAAAGGGCGGCGAGCGCTTCGATGTCGCCCGCGCTGGCGGCGTCGAGTTTGTCAAGGGCGCGCGTCATCGTGATTTCGAAGTCGTCGGCGAGCTGGCGTTCCATGCGGCGTTCGAGCGTCCTGCCGAAGACATCGAATGCCGTGCCGCGCAGCGCGCGCATTTTCGCGAGTCCGCCGAACACGGGCCACATCCATTGGCCGAACACTTTCTTCTTCGGCGCACCATGCGTTAGCGCCGGCGGCGCGAGATTGAACTTCACGGTATAGCTCTCACCCGCCGTGCCTTCGAATTGCGCGCCGAGCGCGGCGCGGAACGCCGGGTCCGCATGCAGGCGCGCGACCTCGTATTCGTCCTTCACCGCGAGCAGCTTGTAGAACGAGATCGCGATGGCGCGCGCGATGGCTTCATTGCCCGCCGCCTTGTTCACCAGGTTGCGATAACGCTCGACATACTTCGAACCGCCGTAAGCCAGCAGACGTTCCTCGCGATCGCGGATCAGCTCGGGCAACGACATTTGATCCATCACGACGCGCCTGGCCAGCACTTGCGCGGTCAGCGCTTCGAGCGCGGCCATGTCCGCCGCCGCGAGACGGCCGATCGAGAACGCCAGCTTGTTCGCCGCGACCGCGACATTGTTCAGCTCGATCGCGCGCATCAGCGCCACGAGCGACAGCGGCACGAGCCCGAGCTGCCACGCGAAGCCGAGCATCAGAATGTTCGCGCCGATCGTATCGCCGAGAAAACGTTGCGCGAGCGCCTGCGCATCGCAGCTGCGCATCGCGTCGTGCGCGCCGGGACCCGCGGCGTGACGCATCTTGTCGAGCAGCGCATCCGCGTGAAGATTCGCTTCGGGGTTCTGCACGAAGGTCGCGTTCGGAATCGCGTGCGTGTTCACGACGATTTTCGTGCGATCGTGCCGCACCGTCTGCAATGCTTCCGGGCTCGCGCCGACGACCATGTCGCAGGCGAGCAGCAAGTCCGCCTGTTGCGTGTCGATGCGAACCTGGTTCAGCAGCGCGTCCGTCGCGGCGAAGCGCACGAACGAGAGCACCGAGCCGCCTTTTTGCGCGAAGCCCATGAAATCGAGCACCGACGCGCTCTTGCCTTCCAGATGCGCCGCCATGCTGATGAGCGCGCCGACCGTCACCACGCCCGTGCCGCCTACGCCCGTCACGAGAATGTCGTAGGGCGCGTGGTCGAGATGGGCGGGCGGTTGCGGCAGCGCATCGACGCGGCGCGCGAGTTCGGCCGGGTCGAACGCGTGGCCTTCGGCCTTCTTCAACTTCGCGCCCTCGACGGTGACGAAGCTCGGGCAGAAGCCGTTCACGCACGAATAGTCCTTGTTGCACGACGACTGATCGATGCGGCGCTTGCGTCCCAGTTCAGTTTCGACCGGCTCGACGGACAGGCAATTCGACTGCACGCCGCAATCGCCGCAGCCTTCGCACACGGCTTCGTTGATGAAGAGGCGCTTGTCCGGATCGGGAAACTCGCCCTTCTTGCGGCGGCGGCGCTTTTCGGCGGCGCAGGTTTGATCGTAGATGAGCACGGTGACGCCCGGCGTGTCGCGCAGGCGGCGCTGCACGTCGTCCAGTTCGCCACGGTGATGGAACGTCGTGCCGCGCGGAAACTGATCTTCGTGACCTTGGTATTTCTCCGGCTCGTCGCTCACGACGACCAGCAGCGCGATGCCTTCCGCTTCCACTTGCCGCGCGATCTGCGGCACCGAAATGCTGCCGTCGACCGGCTGGCCGCCCGTCATCGCGACGGCGTCGTTATAAAGAATCTTGTACGTGATGTTCGTCTTCGCGGCCACGGCCTGGCGAATCGCGAGGATGCCCGAATGGAAATAGGTGCCGTCGCCGAGGTTCTGGAAGACGTGCGGCGTTTTCGTGAACATCGAATGCGACGCCCAGTCGACGCCTTCGCCGCCCATCTGGATCAGACCGGTGGTGTCGCGCTCCATCCACGAGGCCATGAAGTGACAGCCGATGCCCGCCTGCGCGACCGATCCTTCCGGCACCTTCGTCGACGTGTTGTGCGGGCAGCCCGAGCAGAAGTACGGCGTGCGCTTGACGGAATCGGCGACGTTCGAAAGGATCTGCGGCGCGACGAGATCGACGACCTTGTCGCGGCGATCGAGCGCGGGCTTGTGACGCGCGAGCCATTCGGCAAACACCGGCAGGACGCGCGACGGGCGCAATTCGCCGAGCGCGGAAAGAAGCTGCGCGCCGTCGCGCGCGTTCTTGCCGATCACGATCGGCCGGGCGCCTTCGGCACGGTTGTACAGATGATCCTTGATCTGCTGCTCGATGACCGGCCCTTTCTCCTCGATCACGAGCACTTCGCTCAAACCTTCGACGAACGTCTCCAGCCGCGTCGTTTCGAGCGGGTACGACAGCCCGACCTTGTAGATGCGCACGCCGGCGGCGTCGAGATCGTCGATGGTCAGGTCGAGGCGGCGCAGCGCTTCCATCAGATCGAGATGCGCCTTGCCGCATGTCACGATGCCGACGTTTGCGCGCGGGCTCGGCGCGATCCACTTGTCGATGCTGTTCGCTCGCGCGAAGTGGCGCACGGCGTCGATTTTGGCGGACAAGCGCGCTTCGATCGTCAGGCTCGGCAGATCGGGCCAGCGGTTGTGCAGGCCGCCCGGCGGCGGCGTGAAATCGTCGGGCGTTTTCCAGTCGGTGCGGATCGCGTCGAGATCGACGGTCGAGCCGGATTCGACCGTCTCCGAAATTGCCTTGAAGCCGATCCACGCGCCCGAGAACCGCGACAACGCCCAGCCGTAGAGGCCGAATTCCAGCATGTCCGCGACGTTCGACGGATTCACCACCGGCATGTGCCACGAGATCATCGTCTGGTCGCTCTGATGCGGCATCGACGACGACACGCAGCCGTGGTCATCGCCCGCCACGACCAGCACGCCACCGTGCGGCGACGAGCCGTACGCGTTGCCGTGCTTGAGCGCGTCGCCCGCGCGATCGACGCCCGGGCCTTTGCCGTACCACATCGCGAACACGCCATCCACCGTGCGTTCCGCGTCCGATTCCACGCGCTGCGTGCCGAGCACGGCGGTGCCGCCGAGTTCCTCATTGATCGCGGGGAGAAAGCGCACGTCGTGCGACGCGAGCAGTTTCTTCGCCTTCCACAACTGCTGATCGACCATGCCGAGCGGCGAGCCGCGATAGCCGCTGACGAAACCGGCGGTGTTCAGATTCGCGGCGCGATCGAGTTCGCGCTGCATCAGGACGAGGCGCACGAGCGCCTGCGTGCCGGTGAGGAAAATTCGGCCCTTGGTGGCGCTCAGGTTGTCGCTGAGTTGATAGTCCGACAGTGCGGGAGGAACAAATGCATCGGCTGGGACACGCGCGTTCATGAAATCTCCGGAGGCTTTTTTTGAGATGCGGGGCAATGCGACATTCTTTGCCGACAAATGCGAAATGTTTTTGCGCACTCGCCCCGATTCCGCACGCATGGAGAGACATCGACCTTATTTTTGAGATGAGCGGGAGGAATTTTCCCGATCCGGCGCGCGTAGGCGTAAACCCGATGCCGTCGGGCGCGCGATTCGCGTGGATTTGGGACTACCCTGAACGCATCGACAGACGACGAAAAAGACGCCGATGAAGCTCTTCTACTGGCCGAAAACGCGCGCCTTCCGCGCGCTGTGGATGCTCGAAGAAATGCGCGTGCCGTATCAGCTCGAGTTCGTGAACATCCGCGCGGGTGCGCAGCACGACCCGAACTTCTGCCGCGTCAATCCGATGTCGAAGCTGCCCGCGCTGGAAGACGGCAGCGTGCGCGTGGCCGAATCGGGCGCGGTGCTGCTTTATCTTGCGGATCGGTATCCCGAAACCGCGCTCGGCGTGCCGTTGCACGATCCTTCGCGCGGCCGTTTTCTGCAATGGATGTTCTTCACCGGCTCGTGTCTCGAACCCGCGATGGCCGAGCGCGTAACCGGCGCGCAGAGCAACAGTGTGAGTTTCGGCTGGGGCGATCTTGGGCGCGTCGAGCACGCGATCGAGAACGCGCTGGAAGAAGGGCCGTGGCTCCTGGGCGACCAGTTCACCGCCGCCGATATCCTTGCGGCGAGCACGCTGCAGATCGGATTCATCGCGAAGCTGATCGAGCCGCAAGGTGTGCTTTTCGATTACGTCGAGCGTTCGCTCGCGCGCGAAGGCTACGAACGCGCATCAGCGATCGACCGGCGCGAGGCCGGGCGGCTCGCGCTGAATGCGCACGTGGGTCTCGCGCAGCCGCCGGACGAGAATTAGGGAAATGCGCGTGGCTTCGGAATGCCCGCGCCGGCTTCGATATCGGACACCGCGCGCTGATGCGCAAGTTCGACGGCTTCGGCCTTGTCGGCTAGACCGTCATCGCCGCCGACGGTCGTCCACGGCTGAACGGCCTTGTCGTGATGACGGATCTCGTATTCCGCGTCCCAGCGCGAGCCCTGCAGCTCGACCGCCCTGACGTGAATGGCGTAGACGCCGTATAGGAAGATCTGCTCCGGCATATGTCCTCCGATGCAGCCCGGGAGGCGCCGCGAAGCCGAGCGCCCCGCGCCGCCCTGGCCGCCTGGCTACAGCTCGATTTCCCCAAGGATGCGGTGCGCGAGCGCGCGCGCTTCGTCGAGCGCTTCTTCTTCGTTACCCGATACGGCTTCCACTTCGTAGAGCGTCGCATCGTTATCCTCGCCGTCGTCGCGGGCGAGCGAGACGAGGCCCTGGAACTTGCCGCCGTCGATGGCGCGCACGCCGATCGTCGCGGTATAGATGCCTTTCGTGTAGGTGGTGTCTTCCATGATGGATTCGCCTCCAGGCAAGGACGAACCCATGCTAGCACGCTGATATGTAACGCGTGCGACGCGCTTTCAGATCATTTCAACAGGTCTTCGACCTCTTCCAGCGAAGGCGAATGCGCGCCCGAATGACGGCACGCCGCCGCGCCCGCTGCGAGCGCGAACTTCAGATGATCGGGCCAGTCGCCGTGGCGCGCCATGAGGCTGTAGAGCAATCCGCCGATGGACGCATCGCCCGCGCCGACCGTGTCCGCCACTTCGACGCTCGGCGGACGCGCGCTGTATTGCTGATCGCCGGCATAGAGCGTCGCTTGGCCCGAGCCGCGCGTGACGAGCACGGTGGCTTGCGGATTCATCGAGCGGATTTTCGCGAGCGCGTCCGCTTCGGGCATGCCTTTGAAGAGCATGTGCAAATCCTCGTCCGACACCTTGATGAGATCGGCGAGGCTTGCCATGTTGCGCAGGATCGGCTCGTAGCCGTGCTCCATCAGATTGCGATAGTTCGGGTCGAAGCTGATCTTCACGCCGTGGTCGCGCAATTGCCGCGCGAGCGCGGCGAGCGTCGCGCCGAGCGGCTGGCGCACGAGGCTGATGCAGCCGAAATGCGCCCACTTCACGCGCTCCATCCATCCTTGCGGCAGCCGCGACGGGTCGAACGCCAGATCCGCGCCGTTCTCGCCCATGAAGTAGTAGGTCGGCGGCTGCGTCTTGTGGACGATCGCGAGCAGCGGCGGACGCTCGACGCGCTGCATGAAGCGCATGTCGAGCCCCGATGAGACGCTCGCTTCCCACAGGTCGTCGGAGAAATTGTCGGTGCCGAGCGAGCCCGCGCAGGCCGTCGGCAGCCCGAGCCGCGCAACCGCACGCGCGACGTTCCAGCCCGCGCCGCCGGGACGCGAAAGCCAGCTCGACACGTCGGTGCGGATCATGTCGGTGAGGATGTCGCCCGCCGAGACGAATTGGGGGAAGGTGGTTTGCTCGCTAGCCATGCTTGTCACCGTTGAGTCGAGGTCGGGCCGAGCGCGTTCAGCACTTCGTAACACGCGCCCATGGTGTGATAGTCGGTCTTGCCGGCGGGACTTTTCTCGTCGCCGTACTTGCGGTTGTCGCACGTGAGAATGCGATACCACGCGCCGTATTCGTGATCGACGAAATGCGTCCAGCTGTAGCGCCACAGTTCGTCGTAGCAGTCCCAGAAACGCTCGCGGCCCGTTTGCGCGCCGAGCAGCGCCGCCGCCGCGAAGCTTTCCGCCTGCACCCAGAAGTACTTGTCGTGGTCGCAGATGGTGTCGTCCGGGCCGAAGCCGTAGTAGAGGCCGCCGTGACGGCTGTCCCACGCGCGGTTGAATCCGCCATCGAACAGCTCGATGGCGCGCGGTGCGAGCCACGGCAGCGCGCGATGCCGCTCGAGAATCAGCAACAGCTTGGCCCACTCGGTCTGATGACCCGGCTGGAAGCCCCACGGACGGAAGATGTTCGAACTGTCCGATTCGTTGTAGTGCCAATCCACGGACCAGTCGCGGTGAAAGTGCTCCCACACGAGCCCATGCGACAGTCGCGCCTGCCGCAGCGTGATATTTCCCGCGATCTTTTCCGCGCGATCCAGATAGATGACGTGGCCCGTTGCCTCGTATGCCGCGAGCAGCGCCTCGGTTGCGTGCATGTTCGCGTTCTGCCCGCGATAGTCCGAAAGCTGCCAGTCAGGCGTGGCTTCGTCGGCGTAGAGGCCGGCGTCGGCGTCCCAGAAACGCTGCTCCATGAGCGCGAAGGTTTCGTCGATCATCGGCTTTGCTTCGTCGATGCCCGCCATCGCGGCGTGCGCGCAGGCGAGCAGCACGAACGCCATGCCGTAGCAATGACGCGTGCCGTCGAGCGTGCGTTTGTGCCCGTCGCGCCACTCGATTTCCCAGTCGTAGCCTTCGTTGACGGCGTCCCAGTGGGCGTCGCGCAGGAATGTGAAAGCGTGACGCGCGTCGTCTTGAAAACGCGCGTCGCCGAAATGGCGGTACGCCATCGCGTAGTTGAAGACGAAGCGCGTGCTGCTGACGAGATGGCGCGTCGTGCGATCGTAGACGCTGCCGTCGTCCTTGAAGAAATGAAAGAAGCCGCCGGACGGGTCGCGTGCGTTCGGCGCATAGAACGCGAGCGTGTCGCGCACGTGGGAGAGCAGGAAGTCGCGGCTGCGGAAGTCGATCGCGCGTTCGGCTGGCGCGCTTTCCGCGATGGCAGGTGAGGCGGTCATGTTCATGGCGTGCTGATGTCCTGTTTCATGCCCGAACTCGCGCGAGGAACGAAATTGACGGCGACGAGCGTGTCGGCCTGGCTCGGCGGGCTCGATTGATCTTCCAGCAGCAACTCGACGCCGCGGCGCCCGAGCGCTTCCTTGTCGACGGTCACGGTCGAGAGCGGCGGCGTGCTTTGCGCGGCGGCCGGAATGTCGTCGAAACCGACAAACGCGACGTCATCCGGCACGCGCAACCCGTGCGCGAGGCAGACGCGCATCGCGGCGAGGGCCGCTGCATCGTTATAGGCGAAAACCGCGTCGGGGAGGGGACTGGATTGCGCGCGGGCGTCGGCGATCAGGCGCTCCATCGCGTCGGCGGCGGCGAGGTCGGCGGGCAGGCCCGGCTGGGTCACGATTTCGAGCGTCGGATCGAAAAGCTGGCCGGCGTCGAAATATGCCTTGCGATAGCCGAGCGCGCGCTGCGCGATGCTGTAATGCGCAAGCGATCCGCCGATGAACACGATGCGCCGCCGACCTTGCGCGAACAGATGCTGCATCGCGAGCGATGCGCCTTTCACGTTGTCGATGTTGACGGAACGAAAGCCCGGCGCGCGCAGGTCGATGAGCACGGTAGGCCGCGCGAGCGAATGCAGATGCGCGAGCAGTTCCGGCTCGACGAAGCCCGCCACCGCGATGGCGTCGGGCGCATGCAGGCGCATCTGCTGCGCCAGGTCATGCGTCGGACCGGCGGTCAGCACGGACGGCACGAGCCGCCGCTCGCGACACGCTTCCTCGAAGCCGTTCAGGACGTGCGAGAAAAAAGGGCTGACGGCGAAATTGTTGTGCTGCCGATGCAGCAGGAACGTCACGCGACGAATGCGCGTGCGCAACTGTGCCGAGTCATAGCCGAGTTGCTGCGCTACTTCGACGACGCGCACGCGCGTCGCTTCGGATAAACCCGGTTGATTCTTGAGCGCGCGCGACACTGTCCCGATCGAGACGCTTGCCGCACGCGCGACATCGCGAATGGTGGTGGCCATCGTGGTGTTCTCTGTCTCCGCCTGTTTGCGGCTGGTGTTCGGTCGGCGCTATGTTTACCGCTTCTGGCCGATGCGCGTGTTTCACGGCGATTGTATAGTAAAAAAGCCGGGAAAATCGCGCAAACGAGATAGGAGAAAACCAGTAGACCCTTGTTGTATATGACTTTCCTCGCGGTTTTTTTGTTTAGTAAAAACCAGAAAACACTACGCCGACGCTTCCCGGTCGTGAACTGAGCGCTTGTCAGGCGTCCAGACGTCGAGAACCAGATCGTCGTCCCAATAGTGGCTCAGCAGCGGAAGACTCATACGGCCGCGCAACTTCGCGTGCACTTCATCGCCGTTCTGCGCCCAGCCTTCGATCGGCCGGCGCCAGTGACATGCGACCACGGCGCCATCTCGCGACAGCGTCTGGTGTATGTGCTCGACGATATGCCATAGCTGCGGCTCGTCAAGGTAATAACCGATCTCGCTGATCACGACGAGATCGAGCGGGCCGCTCGGCCAGGCATCGGGCAAAAGCATCTGCTGGACTGTTACGTTGTGACACTGCGCGACGCGTTCCCGCGTGAGCGCGACGGCATCCTCGGCGATGTCCGTTGCGATCAGCTCGTCGCAGCGCGGCGCGAGCAGTGCGGTCAGCTCGCCGTTGCCGCAGCCGGGCTCGAATGCGCGGGCGTACCGCTCATGGGGAAGCGAGGCGAGCATGAGTGCCCGCTTACGCCGCTCATACCAGCGATGCCTGATCTTCCAGGGATCGTCATTCTGTCGATACAGGTTATCGAAGTACTGCTTAGTATTGTCGTTGATGTTGTTCATATGAGTACGACTTCGAAAGGCCGGGTGAGCCGGGCCAGCACATGCTCGGGCAGCACTGGCGCCTGACCGGTTGTGGCATCGGGATCGAGCTGGCTCCGAAAAGCCTGCACGGCCCGAAGCTTCCGGGCATGCGTGGCGCCGTCCAGAACGATGCGGCGAGCACGGCTCCATGGCACGCGCGTATCGTCCGGCGACGCCCAGTGCCAGGTCCAGAGCGGCACTTCCACGCAGGGCAGGTCGAGCGCTTGTGCCGCGGAATGAACGGCGCGCCCGGCTGCCTCGTGGTCGGGGTGACCATCATAGCGCCAAGTGGTGAAAACGATATCGCCGGGTTGAAGAAGTTCGGATAGGGCTCCTGACAAACTGGCTTCTATGCGGGCAGGCGCGCCGTCCTGAAGCCCGAGCCTGACCACCTGAACCTGACGCAGATGCAGCCGCTGGAGCGCGGCTCTCGTTTCCTGCGGACGTACACGCGCAAGGCGTTCCGGCGGCCATTCGGTGGAATCCGGGTGACTTGCGGTGCCGTCCGTGACGGCGACGATGAGTATCTGCCGGCTTATTTCCGAGAGACGAGCGAGCAGTCCGCCGGTGCCGAGCACTTCGTCGTCGGGGTGTGGCGCAACTACGACAGCCCGGCCGCCGAACGGCACCAGTTCGGCGGGCTGGACTTCGGGCAGCGCATTCAGACGCGTCCATCCCTGCCATGTTGCCTCAGGCGTGCCTTCGCCGGATATCGCTCGGTCGGCGGGATTTTCGTCTGTCGGCGCTCGCGGGGTCACAGTTGCCATGAAGTCCGTTCCTCTTCTATGACACGCTCGGCGAGCGATGCTTCGTCGCGCTCGGCGTGGCTTTGTCGAATGAATACCGGTAGATCGGCCATGAGTTGCGCGAAGTGCGCGTCGCGGCACAGCGGGGCGGCGCCCAACGCACGGCCGGCGCGTGCCGCGACGCGCGCCGCCGCGGATTCAGCGGCGATGCGTGCCCGCATCGCAGGCGCCATCGCGTCGGCGTGCGGGGCGCGGTCGATGAGCGCGGCCGTCTCGCGCAGCAGCGCGGCGGTGGCGCACAGCGTCGTATCGATGACGCCGAGATGCGCGAGCTTGTGTGGCCCCGCGCGATGCTGCGCGTCGCGCGCCACGAATGAGGCGATGCCGGCCGCCGCGCCGAACCAGCACGCGGCGATTCCTGCGCCGCCGTGCCAGAAGCCGGGACGCTCGACATACGCACGCGGGGAGCCGACGCGAAGCGCGGGCACCCGCTCGAAGCACACGTCAACACTCGCGCTCGCCTGCATGCCTACCGCTTGCCAGCCGGCTCCGGTGATCCGCACGCCGTCGTGTCGCAGGTCGACCGTGGCGAGCACGGGTTCGTCTCTTTCATTCCAGGCCGTCACGAGCGCATGGGTGACCGCCGCCGCCCCGGAACACCAGGACTTCGTGCCCTGCAGGAGCACGGTCTGCGCATCCGGGTCGCCCAGCGCCGATAGCCGCGCGCTCGGCGGCTCGGCCGCCCATACCGCCCACGCGCTGGCCGCGTCCGGTTGCGCCGCCCCCAGTTCAGCGAGGATCGCGAGCGCGTCGGTATGGCCTTCGTACAGCTTGACCAGCGACAGGTCGAACGCGGCGACCGCGCCGAGCGCGCGCCAGCGTTCGAGCGTATTGCCGTGGCCCGGCAAAGGCAGGCGATCCAGACCGGCCCCGATCAACGCACGCAGTGCACGGCCTGCGTCTTCCGCGCTGCCGCGCTGAAATGGCATTTCGTCGAGAAAGGCGCGCAAGGCGGACGCCGTGTGATGTTCGACGTGGTTCATCGTTCCTTCCGCGGTGGATGCATGATGCGTGGTGTGCACATGCTTGTCTCGTATCCGTTTCTGCACGGTGTTAAGCAAGAGTGTGGCAAGGCACATGCCCGGGCGCCATTCAGCCGAAAGGCATAGGCCGAATCGTCGGACACCGGGCAACGCAGATTCGCAACTCGATGCGGAAGGTCAGTCTTTTCGGCCTATGCCATCCGGCCGAATCGACTTCGGCGCGCGGGCGGGCTCAAATGACGCAAAGGCCGCACGAGGCGGCCTATGTGAAAGAAGGAGGAACGATGGTGAGGGGAACGACGCCGCCTGTGGTCGGGCGTGAATCAGCGACGCGCTGGCGCGGCGACGGCCTTGTTCTCGCGCACCGGCTCGGGCGCCGTCTTGCGCGCTCCCCAGCGCTGCGCGAGCACCGCGCACACCATGAGCTGGATCTGATGGAAGAGCATGAGCGGCAGCACCACCGCGCCAACCGCGTGCGACGCGAAAATCACCTTCGCCATCGGAATGCCGGAGGCGAGGCTTTTCTTCGAGCCGCAGAAGATGATCGTGATCTGATCGGCGCGGGAAAAGCCGAGGCGCTTCGCCGTGAACGCCGTGAGGAGGAGCGCGGCCGCCAGCAGCAGGATGTTGACGGCGAGCAGGCCCGCGAGCGTCGACAGCGAGATCGAATGCCAGATGCCTTCGTTCACGGCCTCGCTGAACGCCACGTAGACGACGAGCAGGATCGAGCCTTGGTCCACGAACTTGAGCATCGCGCGGTGCCTGTCGATCCATTTGCCGATGGCCGGCCGCAGCAATTGCCCGGCGACGAACGGCACGAGCAGCTGCAGCGTGATGTTGCCGACGGTATGCCACGGCGACCCGGTCGTCGCGCCGTGATTGCTCACGACGAGTCCGACGAGCGCCGGCGTGATGAAAATGCCGAGCAGGCTCGACGCGGATGCACTGCACACAGCCGCCGGCACGTTGCCCTTCGCCATCGAAGTGAAGGCAATCGACGATTGCACCGTGGACGGCAGCGTACAAAGAAAGAGGATGCCCGTGTAGAGCGCGGGCGTGACGAGCGGTGTGAGCACCGGCTTGAGCACGAGGCCGAGCAGCGGAAAGAGCGCGAAGGTGCTGAGCAGCACGACGAGATGCAGCCGCCAGTGCGTCGCGCCCGCAATGATCGCCTCGCGAGAAAGTTTTGCACCGTGCAGGAAGAACAACAAGCCGATGGCGATATCGGTGATCCAGTTGAACGCGACCGCAGCGCTGCCCCGACAAGGCAGGAAGCTGGCGATGATGACAGTGCCGACGAGCGCCAGCGTGAAATTGTCCGGAAGAAGTTTGGGCCGTGCCATCAGAGATTCTCGTACCTGGGAACGCCGGGCGCGCTGCCGCGCGTAGCCATCGTCAAGTCAGGAAAAACCATGATTTTCGCTCGCGCGCGATTAAATTGGCAAATTCATTTACTGGATCGATTGATTACCGATGCGCATGAAAACGGTAAAAATTGTGCGCGGGCCGAAAGTGTTCTACAGCAACATTCGGGCCGCGCGTGCGTCAATTTCACGGCTTTTCAATCGTTTGGTCAGCATGATTTTCGTCACATCTTTGGGCATCCGAAACGGTCGGCCAACGCGAAAAAACTCTGACGTAACATGGTGTTACAACCATCGAGCAGGCCTAACACTTTTTGGCTCGACTGCCGCGACCGGTCCAAATAAATTGTTGGATACACCGGTTGGCGGGTTTTTGCATCGTCTCGATGCAGGCGCCTGAAACCTCCGACTACAGCCGGTTGTCCGCCTGATCGAAATCTCGTGTTTTCGACCCACGGACAGGAATATCGGTCGGACGCAAGGCAGTTTCGACATGACGCTCACTGGCTTTCGCAAGACTACCCGGCTTTTCGCATCCGCTGCGCTCGGCGCGCTGGCGGTGGCGGGTTCGCTCGCGCTCGCGGGGCCGCGCGTCGAGTGGCTGTCCTCGGCGGTGTTCAGCGATTCCGCCCCGAGCAGGCAATCGCTGCACTTCACGCCGGTCGCCGCCAAAGACGGTTTGACGCCCGTGAGCGCCGAAGTGCGCCCCGGTCCGCGCGCCGATCAGGCGGTGCCCATCCGCGGCGCGGGTTCCATTCGCGCCGACATCACGCGCTACAACGAAGAGCGCAGCCTGCCGCGCCCGCCCGGGCGTCCGGCGGACGATGGCCGCGCGCCGGCCAACGCGAATTACCGCAACTGATTCTCCCTTCCCGTCGGCAATAGCTGTCGTTCCGTGCGTTTACCGTGCAGAACGAAAAACTATTGGCACGTCTAGTTCCGCTGCCGCGATGACGTAATCTCGCCACAGTTACGCAGCGATTTTCTTTAAGACGTTCCGCTCTTTTTTCCGCGCACGGACAATGCGCCCTGCGCGGAGAAATGTCGTATTTCCAATATTTCGAATGGCTTTCGGCGCTTCGACAGGCGCGCCGCTGCTCGCTTCGCAAAGCATTGAGCCACATGGAATCCTGCGCGCGCGTTCGACTCGATTCGCTTCGCGGGATGCGCAGTCGATCGGCATTATCCGAACCGCTAT
The DNA here is from genome assembly GCF_023631085.1 of Caballeronia sp. INML1. Taxonomy (NCBI): domain Bacteria; kingdom Pseudomonadati; phylum Pseudomonadota; class Betaproteobacteria; order Burkholderiales; family Burkholderiaceae; genus Caballeronia; species Caballeronia sp. INML1. Next base: position 95,614 of record NZ_JALQDT010000001.1, read on the forward strand.
ACCCGCAATAACCAAAAACATTTTTGACCGGAAAAATGGTCCGTAAAGATGGTGCCGCTCCACACGCGATGCCACTCTCGCCCACATGAACCGTCAACCGGTCAAACGAGGCGAGGCAACGCTCCTCGCCCGCCAAGCTTTTAATTTTCGACAAAAGACAGGAGAGTTCATGAAGTCAACCGTCAACCGTGCGCCGAAGACTACGGTGAAAGCAACGGTCAAGGCCACCGCGGTCGCCGCAGCGATGCTCGGCCTCTTTGCCGCGGGCGCGGCACACGCGCAATCGAGCGTTTCGCTGTACGGGCAGGTCGACGAATGGGTCGGCGCTACAAAATTCCCGGGCGGCGATCGCGCGTGGAACGTCAGCGGCGGCGGCATGTCGACGTCGTACTGGGGCTTGAAGGGCGCCGAGGATCTGGGCGGCGGCTACAAGGCCATCTTCACGTTGGAAAGCTTCTTCCGCGCACAGAATGGCCAGTACGGGCGCTTCCAGGGCGACACCTTCTTCGCGCGCAACTCGTACGTCGGCATACAAGGTCCGATCGGCACGTTCACCGCAGGCCGCCTGACGACGCAACTCTTCGTCTCGACGATTCTCTTCAACCCGTTCGTCGATTCGTACGTCTTCTCGCCGATGGTCTATCACGTGTTCCTCGGCGCAGGCACGTTCCCGACGTATCGGACGGATCAGGGCGTGGTCGGCGATTCGGGCTGGAACAACTCGGTGCAGTACACGTCGCCTGACTTCAACGGTCTGTCCGGCAGCGTGATGTACAGCTTCGGCAACACCGCCGGCGACGGCCGCTCGAAGAAGTACAGCGCGCAGTTCCTGTACTTCCACGGCCCGTTCGCGGCCACGGGCGTCTATCAGTACGTGAACTTCAACAACGTACCCGGCGACCTGACGACGATCGACGGCTTCGCGACGCCCGGCTACAAGAGCCAGAGCGTCGGGCAACTGGGTGCGTCGTTCGACATGAAGTACGTGAAATTCTTCGCGCAGTACATGTACACGAAGAACGACTTCGACGGCCCCGGCACGTTCCACGTCAACACCGGACAGGGCGGCGTGACCGTGCCGGTCGGCCCGGGCACGGTGATGGCGTCGTACGCGTACTCGCGCAGCAACGGCGGCCTCGACCAGACGCACAAGAGCTGGGCGGTCGGCTACGACTACCCGCTGTCGAAGCGCACCGACGTCTACGCGGCGTACCTGAACGACAAGTACACGAGCATGTCGTCGGGCGATACGTTCGGCGTCGGCATCCGCGCGAAGTTCTAAACAGCGCACACGCCCAAACGAAAACACCGCGCTTCATGCGCGGTGTTTTTTTTTGCGGCTATCGGAAAAGGATCAGCCGATCGCGAGGCGCGTCTTCGCGTCGTCGTACTCGCGCTTCAGGCGCTGGACCAACTCGGCCACGCTCGGCACGTCCTCCATCAGCCCGACGCCTTGCCCCGCGCCCCAGATCTCCTTCCATGCCTTCGCCTTGCTCGTGCCTTCGGCGAAGTTCATCGCTTCCTTGTTGGACTCCGGCAAAGCGTCTGGGTCGAGCCCCGCTTTGACGATGCTCTCGCGGATGTAGTTGCCGTGCACGCCGGTGAAGAGGTTCGTGTAGATGATGTCGGCGGCTTTCGCATCGACGATTGCGCGCTTGTAGGCCTCCAGCGCGTGCGCTTCTTTCGTCGCGATGAAGCGCGTGCCCATGTAGGCGAGGTCCGCGCCCATCGCCTGCGCGGCGAGAATCGAGCCGCCGTTGGCGATTGCGCCCGACAGCACGATCGGACCGTCGAAGATGCGCCGCACTTCGCCGACGAGCGCGAACGGTGACGTCGTGCCCGCATGGCCGCCCGCGCCCGCCGCGACGAGAATGAGGCCATCGACGCCCGCTTCGAGCGCTTTCTGCGCGTGTCTCAGATTGATGACATCGTGCAGCACGATGCCGCCATACGAGTGAACGGCGTCGATCATTTCCCTGACCGGCGCACGCAGGCTCGTGATGAAGATCGGCACCTTGTGCTCGACGCACACGCGCACATCCTGCTCGAGCCGCGCATTCGACTGATGAACGATCTGGTTCACCGCGATCGGTCCGATGACCGCTTCCGGATTCGCCGCCCTGTGCTCCGCGAGCGCGGCCTGAATCTGGGTGAGCCATTCGTCGAGCAATTCGGCGGGGCGAGCGTTCAGCGCCGGAAACGAGCCGACGATCCCCGCCTTGCATTGCGCAAGCACGAGTTCCGGATAACTGACGATGAACATCGGCGAGCCGACGACGGGCAATGTGAGGTGCTGCAAGATGGCGGGCAGGGCCATGGCACGAATCTCCTGAATGTGTCCGGGCAGCATTGAAGCCATTCTACGAACTGGCGCTCGTTTTCGGGAAAGCGCGCGCGCCCGGATAGCGAACGATCGTTCGATTATAAGCACGGCATCGTCGGCGAAACATCCGCCATTTCCCGAAGAAGTCTTCGGTTTCCGCGTTCGCACGCCCTCCGGCGCGTGAGCAATGGCGCCCCCGCGCCTACAATGACCCGCAATGCCACGAACAAGAAAACACCATGTCTTTCGGAGACTACGAGCCGTTTCGCGTCGATGCGGGGGACGTCGAAATCGTCGGGATGAAAGGCGGTGACGGACCGCCGCTGCTCCTCATGCACGGTCATCCGCAAACGCACGAAATCTGGCACAAGTGCGCCGGCGAGCTTGCCAAACACTTCAGCGTGATCGCCACGGATCTGCGCGGCTACGGCGCGTCGGGGAAGCCGAAAAGCGACGCGCGTCACACGCCGTATTCGAAGCGCGCGATGGCCGCCGATCAGGTCGCGGTGATGCGGCACTTCGGCTTCGAACGCTTTCTCGTCTGCGCGCATGATCGCGGCGCGCGTGTCGCGCATCGCATGGCGATGGACTTTCCGGATGCCGTCGATCGTCTGATGCTGCTCGATATCGCGCCGACGCTCGCGATGTACGAGGCGACCGACCGCGCCTTCGCGACCGCATACTTCCACTGGTTCCTGCTGATTCAACCGTCGCCGTTGCCCGAGTTGCTGATCGGCGGCAATCCGAACGCCTATATCGATCGCGTGATGGGCAATCGGCACGCGGGACTCGCGCCGTTCGCGCCGCACGCGTTGCAGGCGTATCGCGACGCGCTCGCATCGCCCGGCGCGATCTTCGCGATGTGCGAGGACTACCGCGCATCGGCGAGCATCGATCTGGACCACGATCGCGCCGATCTCGAACGCGGCCTGAAGGTCGCGTGTCCGCTGCGCGTGCTGTGGGGAGAAGAAGGCGTGATCGAGCGATGCTTCGATGCGCTCGATGAATGGCGGCGCGTCGCACGCGACGTGAGCGGCCGCGCGCTGCCGTGCGGGCACTACATTCCCGAGGAACAGCCCGACATGCTGCTCGCGGAAATGCTCGCCTTCTTCGAGGCCGATGCCCCCTGAAACCCGCGCCGGCATTGGGTCTTACGCCGATTCAGGTGATCGTTAAAGTTTTGTAGGGAAAGCACCGATGCACGTGAAACAGCGTCGCGCTACGATACGCTGGACGTTGATCACGTCCCTATGATTCTGCCGCTTGCCGTAGCTGACAAGCGGCTTTCTTTTGGGCGTCCGGTTTGATCAGGCCGCCGACAGCATCGCGCCGCTCACGTTCACCGAGCCGCCGCGCGCCAATTCCCCGACAATCGTCTCGATGAGCCTCCGACGCTCGCCCGGCCGCGCGAGCGCATCGGCGGCGGCGCGCATCGCGCGGGCTTGCCCGGTCATTGCGAGCAAGGCGTCGAAGGACATCGCGCGCACTTCCATCAGCTTGAACACGATCAGCACCTTGAGCGCGTTCTTCGCGTTGCGTGTGGGATCGGCTTGCAGATAGTCGAGCCGCGATGCAGCCACATCGAGCGCGCGCGCGACATCGGTGAATGGCGCGCCGTGCCCGGGAATCACGAGATCGACGTCGAGCGTCGAGATCAGTTCGAGCACCGCGCGCTCTTCCGCGAAACCGCTGTCGCCTTCCAACTCGGGAAAGATCACGCCGAAGCCGTTTTCCCATAACGCGTCGGCGCTGATCAGTACGCGCATCTGCGGACAATGCAGCATCAAGGAATGCGGATCGTGGCCCGGCGCGCCGAGCACGTTCCATTCGAAGCCGCCGAGCGCGAGCGTCGTGCCGTGTTCGATCGTTCCCGTGAAGTCGAAGCGTTCGCAGCGCTGGCCGGTTGCGCGAAACGTGAGCGCTTCTTCATCCCACGTGCGCACGGCGTGCGCCTCGCTCGCGGGAATCAGCGTGCGGCACGCATGGTTTTTCTGAAGCAGCGCGTTGCCGCCGCAATGATCCGAATGCAGATGCGTGTTGACGATCAGATCGAGCGTGCGCGCGCCGAGCTTCTGCTTGACGAGCGCGAGCGTCTGCGGCGCGTGCGACGCATAGCCGGTATCGACGATCGCGGTGCCTTCATCGCTCGCGAACAGCACATTGTTCGAGGACAGCCAGCCGCGCTCGAACACCGTCATGGATTCCGGAAGCGCCTTCACGCGCGCGGCTCCTTCGGCATCACGAGGATGGTGGCCGTCCCCTTCATCACCGTCTCGCCGTGCTGATTGCGCGCGCCGCCTTCGAGCTTCACGAGGTCGCCGCCGAGGCTCGCTTTCCACTTCGCTTCGGTGACGCGCCAGAACATCGTGAGCACGTCGTTCGCCTTCGCGGCGCGCGTCAGCTTGATCCCGAACTCGAGGCCGAGCGGCTGCGCGTCGCGCGAGAAATGCGCGGCGAGCATCGCCATCAGATGCGCGGTCGGCTGCGTGCCGGAGGCGATCAGCGAACCGAAGCGGCTCGCGCGCGCGTAGGCGTCGTCGTGATGCAGCGGGTTGAGATCGTTGACGAGCGTCGCGAAATGTTTGATCGAATCGGGCGGCAGCGCGAGCGTCGCTTCGAACGATTCGCCGATCGTCACGACGCGCGCGCCATGGCGGCGGCTCTCGACGCGCGCGAGCACCGCGCGCTTTTCATGATCGTCGCTGGAGGCCCACGCCGCGATTTCGCCGATGGTGCGAAGGCAGCCGTCGCAGAAGCCGGTCTCCGGGTTCATGCGGCAGACGTCGACGCACGGCGACGCCAGGCCGGTCATGACTCGGCCGTCTCGCGCAAGGCGACATCGACGACCGGCGCGCCCGTCAACTCGATCAACTCTTGCGGCGACAGATTGAACACCGCATGCGGATGCCCCGCCGCGGCCCAGAGACTGTCGAGCGCGAGCAGGTCTTCGTCGATCAGCGTGACCGGCTCGACCGCGTGGCCGATGGGGCACACACCGCCGATCGCATAGCCGGTCTTCTCGCGCACGAACTTCGCATCCGCGCGCGCCAGTGCGCCGACGCGCGCCGCGACCTTCGCCTCGTCCACGCGATTCGCGCCGCTCGCGATCACGAGCACGGGCGCATCGTCCTCGCGGCGCCGAAAGAGAATCGACTTGGCGATCTGCGCGACCGCGCAGCCCAGGCCGGCGGCGGCCTCGGCGGAAGTCTTTCCGGTTTCCGGCAGCATCACGACGTCGTGCGGATGGCCGCGTTCCTTCAGCAAGAGCGCGACGCGCCGCGCGGAATCGGGTAATTGATCGATCATCGTGGTCCTTTGTCGTTCAGGCGCAGGCGGCGACGCCATCGCGCTTTTTCGTGAAGAGCGCACGGCCGGCGCGCGACGAACTGGGCTTGGCGATAGCGCGCGAAATGAAATCGCCGATATCGACGAGCTGATCCAGATCGACGCCCGTCTCGATGCCGAGCCCGTTCATCAGATAGACGACGTCTTCCGTCGCGACATTCCCGGTCGCGCCCTTGGCATACGGACAGCCGCCGAGCCCCGCGACCGATGCGTGGAAAATCTCGATGCCTTCGAGCAGCGCCGCATAGATGTTGCCAATGGCCTGTCCGTACGTGTCGTGAAAGTGCCCGGAGAGCCGCTCGCGCGGAAACACCTTCTGCGCCGCCGCGAGCACTTCGCGGGTGCGCTTGGGCGTGCCGACGCCGATCGTATCGGCGATGTCGATTTCATCGCAGCCGAGCGCCTTCATGCGCTCGACGACATCCACGACCGACTCGATGCTCACTTCGCCCTGATACGGGCAGCCGAGCGCGCACGAGATGCTGCCGCGCAGGCGCATGCCCGCGTCCTTCGCGGCTTTCGCGACCGGCTCGAAACGCGCGATGCTCTCCGCGATGCTGCAGTTGATGTTCTTCTGCGAGAACGCCTCGCTCGCCGCGCCGAAGATCACGATCTCATCGGCCTTCGATTCGAGCGCGCCTTCGAAGCCGCGCATGTTCGGCGTCAGCACGGAGTAGATCGTGCCCGGACGGCGCTCGATGCCAGCCATCAGGGCGGCGGCGTCGGCCATCTGCGGCACCCATTTGGGCGACACGAACGACGTCGATTCCACATTGACGATGCCCGCGCGCGCGAGCCGGTTCACGAGCTCAATCTTGGTTTGCGTGGGCACGAACTCCTTTTCGTTCTGCAGGCCGTCGCGCGGCCCGACTTCGACGATTTTCACCTTGGCCGGAATCATGGCTGTCTCCTTTTATGTGCGATGCGTTCAGTACCCGCGCTTGAAATCGACGATGCCGCTGATCGGTTCGCCGCGCGCGAGCGCTTTGATCTTGCCGGCGATCTGCACGATGCTTTCTTCGCGCAGCGTTTCCGCCGAAATGTGCGGCGTGACCGACACGCGCGGGTGGGTCCAGAACGGATGATCCTGCGGCAGCGGTTCCGTGTGGAAGACATCGAGCGTGGCGGCGGCGATCTGGCCGCTGTCGAGCGCGGCGAGCAGATCGGCGTCGACGAGATGCGGGCCGCGCGCGACGTTCACGAGATACGCGCCGCGCGCGAGCCTGCCGAACGCGCGCGCGTTCAGAATGCCTTCGGTGTCGGGCGTATGCGGCAACAGGTTGATGAGCACCTTCACGCCGTCCAGAAAAGCATCGAACTGATCGGGGCCTGCGTGAACCTGCACGCCTTCGATCATCTTCGGCGACCGGCTGTAGCCCCGCACCGGCACGCCGAGCTTCAGCAGTCCCTTCGCGACTTCAGCGCCCAGCACGCCGAGCCCGAGCACGCCGACGGTGAACGACTCGCGCGCGTGCTGCGGCAGCTTTTCCCAGCGGCGTTCGCGTTGCAGCGCGTCGTATTCGTCGAAACGGCGCAGATAGCGCAGCACGCAGTAGGTCGCATATTCGACCATCTGCCGGGCCATGCCGGTATCTTCGAGACGCACGAGCTTCGCGTTCGGCGGCAACGTGCCGGGTTCCTTGCGCTCGACATCGAGAATGGCGTCGACGCCCGCGCCGAGATTGAACACGGCCTTCAGATCCGGACGATTCGCGAAGAGTTCGCGCGGCGCCCGCCAGACGATCGCGTAATCGGCGGGCGCGGTGTCCCCCGGTTCCCACACGCGCAGGTCCGCATCCGGCAACTCGCGTCTCAGGCCGCCGAGCCACGCGTCGAGATCGGCGCCCTTTTCGTAGAAGATGATTTTCATGCGTGGCCGTGTCCGCACGAGCGCCCGGTGCTTTCGACGCCGACGTTCTGCGCAGACTCCGCGCGCATGCCGAGACGCTCGATCAGCTTGCGGTCCGCTTCGGCTTGCGGGTTGCTCGTCGTCAGAAGCTGGTCGCCGTAGAAAATCGAATTCGCGCCGGCGGCGAAGCACAGCGCCTGCAGCGCTTCGTCCATCTGCTCGCGACCGGCGGAGAGACGCACCATCGCCTTCGGCATCGTGATGCGCGCGACCGCGATCGTGCGCACGAACTCGAACGGATCGAGTGCGTCGACGCCCGTGAGCGGCGTGCCCGGGACCTGCACGAGATTGTTGATCGGCACCGATTCGGGATACGGCTCCATGTTCGCGAGCTGCGAGATCAGCCCCGCACGCTCGCGCCGCGACTCGCCCATGCCGACGATCCCGCCGCAGCAGACATTGATGCCCGCGTCGCGCACGTGCTCCAGCGTGTCGAGACGATCCTGATACGTGCGCGTCGAGATGATCTGACCGTAAAACTCCGGCGACGTATCGAGATTGTGGTTGTAGTAATCGAGACCGGCTTCGCGCAGCCCCTGCGCCTGATGCGCTTCGAGCATGCCGAGCGTCACGCAGGTTTCGAGGCCCATCGCCTTGACGCCGCGGATCATGTCCTTGATCGGCTCCAGATGACGATCCTTCGGATTGCGCCACGCCGCGCCCATGCAAAAGCGCGTCGCGCCGTTGGACTTCGCGACTTCGGCCGCCTTCAGCACTTCGTCGACGTCCATCAGCTTGTCGGCCTTGAGGCCGGTGTCGTGATGCACCGATTGCGGACAGTACGCGCAGTCTTCCTCGCAGCCGCCCGTCTTGATCGAGAGCAGCGTGGAAAGCTGCACCGCGTTCGGATCGAAATTTTCGCGATGCACGGTCTGCGCGCGATAGAGCAGATCGTTGAACGGCAAGTCGTACAGCGCGACGACATCGGCGACGCGCCAGCGCTGCATCGGCTGCGGCGTGGTCGTGGAAGTGGTCTCTGCGGCGGTTTGCTGTGTCATGGGGTCAATCCTTTCGATGAAGCTGGTCTGTCAGAAGGCCGATGTCGAGCGAATCGGCGGCGCGCCGTGCGTCGTTCGGCGCGAGATGCGGGATCACGCCGATGAGCGGCGCTTCGATGCGTTGCTTGAGCGTTGCGATATTTTCGTCCGGATACAGCATGTTCGGGTCGACGCGATTCGCGACCCAGCCCGCGAGCGTCAGTCCGCGCGAGGCGATGGCTTCCGCGGTCAAGAGCGCGTGGCTGATGCAGCCGAGCCGCATGCCGACCACGAGCACCACCGGCAGATTCAGCGCGACGGCGAGATCGGCGGTGTCGTGCGTATCGTCGAGCGGCACGCGAAACCCGCCGACGCCTTCCACCACGACGATATCCGCTTTCGTCGCGGCATGGCGATGCGCGTCGACGATGCGCCCGATATCGAGCGCGATGCCTTCACGCGCGGCGGCGATGTGCGGCGCGATCGGCTCGCGCATCATGAACGGCGTGCGGATGTCGTTGGGCAGTGCGACGCTCGCGGCGGCGTCGAGCTGATCGGCGTCTTCGTTGTGCAGCACGCCGTCGCGCTCGCTGGCGCCCGACGCGATCGGCTTCATCGCGGCGGCGTGCAGGCCGGCGCGCGCGAAGCCGTGCAGCAGCGCCGCGGAGACGAAGGTCTTGCCGATTTCCGTATCGGTTCCGGCGACGAATAGCGATAAGGCGGTCATAGCGTGTTCAAAGCGTGATCGAGGCGCGCGAGATCGTCCTCGCTGTGCGCGGCGGAAAGCGAAATGCGCAGCCGCGAGGTGCCGGCGGGAACCGTCGGCGGGCGAATCGCGGGCACCCAGAGGCCGTGCTTGTCGAGCGCGGCGGCGATTTCCAGCGTTTCGTCGTTGCCGCCGATCACGAGCGGCTGCACGGCGGTATGCGAATCGACGGGCATCCAGCGCGTGCGTTTCAGCATCGCGCGGGTCGTCTCGATGAGCGATGCGAGATGCGCGCGCCGCTGATCGCCCTCGTCGCTGCCGATGATCCTCACGCTCGCCGACACCGCATGCGCGACAGCGGGCGGCGACGCCGTCGTGAAGATATACGGACGCGCCCGCTGCACGAGCCATTCGGCGACGGTTTCATCCGCCGCGACGAACGCGCCCGCGACGCCCGCCGCCTTGCCGAGCGTGCCCACATAGACGAGATGCGGCGAGCGCAGCGCGTAATGCGCCAACGCGCCGCGTCCTTGCGGGCCGAGCACGCCGAAACCGTGCGCATCGTCGACGACGAGCCACGCGCCGTATTTCTCCGCGAGTTCGACGAGACGCGCGAGCGGCGCGATGTCGCCGTCCATGCTGAACACCGTATCGGTGACGATGAGCTTCGTCGCGGCGCAGTCACCTGAGGCGTCGAGCATCGCGTCGAGTGCGTCCATGTCGGCGTGCGGGTAGATCTGCGTTTCCGCGCGCGACAGGCGCACGCCGTCGATGAGCGACGCGTGGTTCAGTGCATCGGAGAACACGAGCGTGCCGCGCCCGGCGAGCGCGGTCACCACGGCGAGGTTCGCCATGTAGCCGGTGCTGAAGAAGAGCGCGCGCGGGTTGTCGACGAAACCGCCCGAGAACGCGGCGAGATCGTCTTCGAGTTGCGCGTGTGCGCGCGAATGGCCGCCGAGCAGATGCGAGCCGCCGCTGCCGGCGCCGAACAGCGACGCGCCCTGCCCGAGCGCCGCGCGGATCGCTTCGTGCGCGGCGAGGCCGAGATAATCGTTGCTCGCGAAGCCGACCATCTCGCGGCCATCGACCGTCATGTGCGCGGAGCACGCGCTGTCGATCGTCTTGCGGCGGCGTCGCAGGCCGCGCGCGTCGATATCGGCGAGGCCTTGCTTCAGCGTTTCATACAGCGCTTGCGAAGTGTTCGTCATGTTGCGTCTCCGCCAAGCGTCGCGTCGAGCGTGTCGCGCGTGCGTTGCGCGAGGAGCAGGAGTTCGTCGTCGGAGAGGATGTACGGCGGCATCAGATAGACCGTCGTGCCGATCGGACGCATCAGCAGTTCGCGCTGCAACGCGTTGGCGAAAAAGCGCCGCGAGAAAGTCTTGTCGTCGATATCGACATCGAACGCGAAGATCGTGCCGCGCTGGCGCAGATTGCGCACGCGCTCATGTTCGAGCAGCGGCTGCAACGCTTCGTGCAGCAACGCGGACTTGCGCCGGTTCTCCGCGAGCACGTTCGCGCGCTCGAAGAGATCGAGCGTCGCCAGCGCGGCGCGGCACGCGAGCGGGTTGCCCGTGTACGAATGCGAATGCAGAAAGGCGCGGGTGATGTCGTCGTCGTAAAAGGCGGCGTAGATATCGTCACGCGTGAGGACAATCGAAAGCGGCAGGTAGCCGCCGCTGATGCCCTTCGACAGGCAAATGAAATCCGGCCAGATTCCGGCCTGCTCGCACGCGAAAAACGTACCGGTGCGCCCGCAGCCGACCGCAATTTCATCGGCGATCAGATGCACGCCGAATTCGTCGCAAAGTGCGCGCAACTGCGTGAGATACGACGCGTCATACATGGCCATGCCAGCCGCGCATTGCACGAGCGGCTCGACGATGACCGCCGCGAGTGCCGACGCGCGTTGCTCGAACAGCGCGCGCATTGCGCCGATGGCTTCATCGACGCCCACCGCGGCCGGCGACGCGACCACATGCGCATGACGAATCAGCGGATCGTAAGCGTCCTTGAAAATGGCGACATCGGTGACGCCGAGCGCGCCGATCGTTTCACCGTGATAGCTGTTCGCAAGGCACGCGAACTCGCGCTTCCCGCCCCGTCCGCGATTGCGCCAGAAGTGAAAGCTCATCTTCAGCGCGATCTCGACCGCCGAGGCGCCGTCCGACGCAAAAAAGGCATGTCCGAGCGTGCGGCCGGTCAGCGCACAAAGACGCTCGGCCAGTTCGACCGCCGGTGCGTGCGTGCAGCCGGCGAGCATCGCGTGTTCGAGCGTGTCGAGCTGATCTTTCAGCGCGCGGTTGATGTCGTCGTTCGCGTGGCCGAAGAGATTCACCCACCACGAGCTGATCGCATCAAGATAGCGGTTGCCTTGCGGATCGTAGAGCCACGCGCCCTTGCCGCGCGCGATCGGCACGAGCGGCACGCGCTCATGATGTTTCATCTGGGTGCACGGATGCCACACGGCTGCAAGCGAGCGGGCAACCCAGTCCTGATTGGCTTCTGTGTTCAAAAACGGCTCCCAGGCCCGCGCGCGCGGTGCGGGCCGGATACGTCGGGCAGGCGCCTGGACGCCTGCGTTGCGGGGAAACTGCGCGAGTCAATTATCCCTAAAAGATGCGCAGGCTTCCGTATTCGGAAGGTTTTTTTGGGCATGCGCGCGTGCCCAACGGAAATGCGAAAACGCGCTATCGCACGCAACTTCGTTCAATTCGAAGCGTTGTCGGCGGATTGGCGCGGAAGATGCGTGTTCGATAAAGGCGAACGCCGGTGCGAAGACCGGCGTTCGGAGGAATCGGGAAAGGGCGCGGTCAGCGCGATGCGGTCTGCGTCTCGGCCGCCTGATCGTTCCAGACGACGCGATTGTTCACCGCGTAGAGCCTGCAAGGATCGGCGCTCTGCTTCTGGCAGCTCGCAATGGCGACGGCCATCGGATCGTCGCCGCCTTCGGCCCACGACCACGCGCCGGAATCCGACACGGCGAACGCGCGGCTCGAATACTGCGAGAGGAAGTTGCGATAGCCGGCGCGGCCGTTTTCATCGACGTACGGAACGGCCTGCACCGAATCGAGATCCGCGAAGTGGGTCGCGTTCGGCATGTTCGGCTCGGAAACCTGGTACTGCACGGCGGTCGGCATGCCGATCTGCGCGAGGAAGGACCTCACGCGCGGCCACCAGATCTGCACGCCGTCGCGATCGCCGACGAGCCGATGCGCATCGTTCTTGTAGGTGCCGAAATCGACCATGTTCGCGCGCGCACCGTGCGACGTGAAGGCGGTGAACATCTGCGTGGAAAGATCGCCCTGCCAGACCGAGTCGTTGTCGCCATAGAGCCACAACGACGGCAGGCGCACGTTCTGGCCGTAATCGCCGAACGCGCTGACGAGGTTTTTCTGCCAGCCCGTGCATTCGTCCTGACGCAGGCCGCCCGAGAAGTTGATGAGGCCGCGCACGCCGGGCGCCGCGACGGCATCGCGCGCGCCGTAGGCGATCGTCGTCAGGCCGCCGTGCGACGTGCCCGCGACGACGATATGTGTCTGGTCGACATACGCCTGCTCGCTCATGTACGCGACGGTCGCCGCGACATCCTGTGCCTGGGCGAAGCCGTTCGCCTCGACGTCGCAGCCGTGGCCGGCATAATCGCCGCCCGAGCCCGCGAAACCACGGCGATTCGGCACGACCACGACATAGCCGTGGCGCACGAATTCACGCGCGAGCGCGACCGGCCGATTGCGCGGCTGAGCGTGCGAGTCGCCGGGAAGCTTGCCGTGGTTGAAGACGATCATCGGGAATGGGCCGGCGCCGTCCGGCTTGAATACCGTGGTTTCGAGCGCGATGTCCGCTTCGGGAATTTCGATGACGGCTTCGTTCAGCCCATTCGAGACGGCGGGCAGGCCGGCATCGAGCGAATCGGGAATGCGGGAAAGCGGCTGGCCGAATGCGGGCGCCTGGAGACCTTCGGATTGACGCACGCCGCCGATCGGTTCGGCGCGCACGGCGGACGTGACGAGTGACGTCGCGAGCGCGCACACCATGCCGCATCCGACCAACCAGGTTCTGATCGCCATCCGTGAACTCCGACTGCGCTTCCAATAAGGCGTTGATCCGGCGCGGCCCAACGCTTTTTGAAGTCACAAACCTATCGCGCTGCTCGTGAAGAGCAGTATCGGCTGCGGGTTCCGGGAGTCATGCCCGAAAAAGGCATGACAATTGGCTTCAAAACGGGGCTTCGCTGCGAGCGTCCGGGCACGGAGATGACTGCGCCCTGACGAACACAGATTAACCGTTCAAAATTGCACTGCACAATAAGTGGTACCCCGTAACTGTTTAATCTGAAAGGAAATTCTTAGGAAATTAATACCGTACGCCACTGCATATTTCTTAAAGACATATTTACTTTTCTTTTATCTGTCCATCGACGTAAATCCAGTTTCCATCGATGTTGCGCGTGAAGCGGCTCGCCTCGTGCAACCGGTGCGCGCGCCCGCCTGTCTTGTAGCGCGCAACGAACTCCACTTCCTCGTGATCGGCATCGATTCGTGTGTGGCGCATGATCTGCAGGCCGAGCCAGCGCGTGCCTGCGTCGGCTGCGTCGAGGTCGGGTGGGCACGTGGATTCGGCCCATGTCGCACGAAGATAGGCCGTGTCGCCGAGCACGTAGGCGGTGTAGCGCGAACGCATCAGTTCCATCGCGCTGGCGGGCTTTTCGCTGCCCTCGATGAACCGCCCGCAGCACGCTTCGTAACGCGGCGCGCGTGCATTGGGGCGCTGATCGGGCGCGGCGCCGCCGCAGGGACAGTCCACCGGCTTCATTGATCGACGCCCGGCATCTCGACATGCCGCGGCTGGCTGCGCACGCGTTCGAGCCACGCGCGGATCGCCGGGTAGCGCGACAGGTCGATATTCGCTTCACCGGCGACGTGCGTGTACGCATAGAGCGCGATATCGGCGACGCTGTACCGCTCGCCGACGAAATACGTGCGGGTGGCGAGATGCTGCTCCATCACGTCGAGCGCGCGATAGGAACCGGCGATCTTCTCGGGCAGGCGGGCATCGCCGGGATTCTTCTGAAACTGCAGGATGAAGCGCGCCACGGCCACATACGGCTCATGACTGTACTGCTCGAAGAACATCCATTGCAGCGCTTGCGCGCGCTCGAGGCGATCGGTCGGCATGAGGGGAGTGCCGTCGGCGAGATAGCAGAGGATCGCGTCGGATTCGGATAGCGTCGTGTGTTCGTCGATGACGAGCACCGGCACCTTGCCGTTCGGATTGAGCCGTTTGAATTCGTCGGTGCGGGTCGCCCCGTGCATCATGTCGACTTCATGCCACGCGTAAGGCAGGCCGAGCTGTTCGAGGATGAGGCGAACCTTGTAGCAGTTGCCCGATGCGGAAACGCCGTGTACTTGATAGGTCACATTCCCTCCAGTTTCACCATTCGAGCTTCGTGCCGTCGTATTGCACGAAGGTCCCGTTGAACGCGTCGCGCATCGCGCCCGCTTCGGCGATCACCGCGCGCATGCCCGACACGCTGTGCGCGACGTCGATCGCCGCCGACGGTCCGCCCATTTCCGTGCGCACCCAGCCCGGATGCAGCGCGACGCACGCCGAATGACGCGATTCCAGCGACGCCACTTTCAGCGCCGAATTGAGCGCCGCCTTGCTCGCCCGATACAGCCAGCCGGTCGTGCCGCTCGCCCCGCCGATGCTGCCCATCTTGCTCGACACGACCGCGAGCACGCCGTTCGCGGCATCGGTGAGCGGCAGAAGCACGGGAATCAGTTGCATCGGGCCGCGGACGTTCGTGTGCATGACCTGATCGAAATCGTCGGCGCCGATGGTTTCGACGCCTTCGGTGCGCGGACCGTACACGCCCGCAACCACGATCGCCACGTCCAGCTTTTCCTCGTCCAGTTGCCACGCGAGCGCGGCGATCTGCTCGGGCTGCGTGACGTCGAGCGGGAAGGTTTGCGCGCCCATCGCGTCGAGCGCGGAGAGCGAGGCCTTGTCGCGTGCCGTGGCGAGCACGCGCCAGCCATCGCGACAATATTCGCGCGCGAATTCGTGGCCGAGGCCGCGCGACGCGCCGACGATCAATACCGTTTTCATGACCGATACGTTCCTTGTTTGGACGACCTTGCGACTATAGCGCGCGACTCGGCGTCGCGGATCGTTCGCCGGCCTTTCGGCTATCGTTGTGCGCTTTCAGAAAAGCAAGACGGAAAGATGAGGCATACCGATATCGTGATCGTCGGCGCGGGGCCGGCGGGTTTGTGTCTGGCGAATGCGTTGAGCGGCGCGGATTTGTCGATCGTGCTCGTCGAGCAGCAGAGCGACGACGCGCTGCGCGAGCCCGCGTTCGACGGACGCGAGATCGCGTTGACGCAGAAATCCGTCACGTTTCTGAAGACGCTCGGCGTGTGGGCACGTATCGGCGCGCACGCGAAATCGCAGCTTGCGGACGCGCGCATCTTCAACGGGTCGTCGCCGTTCTCGCTGAAGATCGGTCACGCGCTTGCGGGGCATGCCGAGCTCGGCTGGCTCGTGTCGAATCATCTGATCCGGCGCGCGGCGTTCGATGCGGTCGGGCATCGTCGCGCGTCGGGCGCGGACATCCGCATCATCGCGTCCGAGCGCGTGATCGATATCGATACCGATGCTTCCGGCGCGCGCGTGCGGCTCGAAAGCGGCGAGACGATCGAGGCGCAGCTCGTCGTCGCGGCGGACAGCCGTTTCTCCGCCACGCGCCGCATGCTGGGCATCGCCGCCGACATGCACGATTTCGGCAAGTCCATGCTGGTTTGCTGCATGACGCACGACGCGCCGCACGATCACGCGGCGTGGGAATGGTTCGGCCATCGGCAGACGCTCGCGCTGCTGCCGATGAATCCTGATCCGGAAACAGGCGCGCATCGGTCGTCGGTCGTGGTGACACTCGACGCGCGTGACACAGAGCGACTGAACGCGCTCGATGCCGATGCGTTCAATCGCGAAATCGAGCGACGCTTCGAGCGAAGGCTCGGGACGATGGCGTTGCGCACGACGCGGCATGTCTATCCGCTGGTGTCGGTTTATCCGAAGCGTTTCGTGGCGAAGCGTTTCGCGACGGTCGGCGATGCGGCGGTCGGCATGCATCCGGTCACGGCACATGGGTTCAATTTCGGGCTGGCGGGCATCGAGATGCTTTCACGCGGCATTGGCGATGCGCGCGCGGCGGGGCTCGATATCGCCGGCGATGCGCTGCTCGCGCGATATGAGCAGAAGCATCGGCAGGAGACGCGGCCGCTTTATCTGATCACGCGGTTCATCACGGAGATCTATACGCGCGATTCGTTGCCCGCGCGGGTCGCGCGTGACGCGATGTTGCGCATCGGCGAAAGATTGACGCCGTTCAAGCGCGCCGTGGCGATGTCTTTGGCGGGGCGATGAAGGGTCGTTGCAGTAAATTCCTATATCGTTTGGATGACTAGGGATGCTTATTAAATCGGAGTACAGTCTCGCTACTCGCAACGCTCAGACGAGGAGCAGACCATGTTCAAAATCATTCAAGGAACCTTACCGTCGAATATCGACGAGAGCGAGCTTCGGGAGCTTCAGGCGTATACCGCCCGACGCATGAAGATCGAGGCGCAAGTGCGAAGGCAGATGGGGGAGCCGGACGATGACGATAACGCAGGCTTCATCAGAGCCCTCATGAGTTTTCCGAAAATCGACTGCGACGATTCCATTTTCGATCGTCACGCCAGCACCGGAGATTCCGATGTTTCTGGCTGATACGAACGTCATCAACTAGCAACCGCGCCGGCCCCGGCACCCGACACCCAACACCCGGACCGGCCCGCGGCACTCAAACCAGTTCCACGCCCATCGCGGTCGCTTCGCCGCCGCCGATACACAAACTCGCGACGCCACGCTTCAGCCCGCGCGACTTCAACGCGCCGAGCAACGTCACCAGAATCCGCGCCCCCGAAGCCCCGATAGGATGCCCGAGCGCACACGCGCCGCCATTCACGTTGACCTTGTCGTGAGGCAGATCGTGCTCGCGCATCGCGGCCATCGTCACGACGGCGAACGCTTCGTTGATTTCATACAGATCGACATCGCTCGCGCGCCAGCCGTTCTTCTCGAAGAGCCTGTTGATCGCACCGACGGGCGCCGTCGTGAACAGCGCGGGCTGCTGCGCAAACGTGCTGTGCCCGACGACGCGCGCAATCGGATACACACCGAGACGTTTCGCCGTCGACTCGCGCATCATCACGAGCGCCGCCGCGCCATCCGAAATGGACGACGAATTGGCAGCCGTCACCGTCCCGTCCTTGGCAAACGCGGGCTTGAGCGACGGAATCTTGTCGATGTTGGCCTTGAACGGCTGCTCGTCGCGATCGACGACCGTATCGCCTTTTTTGCCCGGCACGGTGACCGCCGCGATCTCCCACTTGAACGAGCCGTCTTCGTTCGCCCGTTGCGCGCGCCGCAGCGATTCGACTGCGAACGCATCCTGCGACTCACGTGAGAACGCATACGACGATGCGCATTGCTCCGCGAACGTTCCCATCAGGCGGCCCTTCTCGTACGCGTCTTCGAGGCCGTCGAGGAACATGTGATCCAGCACCTGACCGTGGCCCATGCGCATGCCGCCGCGTGCCTTCGGCAAAAGATACGGCGCGTTCGTCATGCTTTCCATGCCGCCCGCGACGATCGCATCGACCGATCCGGCGAGCAGCATGTCATGCGCGAACATCGCGGCGCGCATGCCGGAGCCGCACATCTTGTTGATCGTCGTGCAGCCGGTCGACAGCGGCAGCCCCGCGCCGAGTGCAGCCTGACGCGCGGGCGCCTGGCCCTGGCCGGCGGGCAGCACGCAACCCATGATCGCCTCGTCGATCTGCTCGGGTTTCACACCCGCGCGCTCGACTGCGGCCTTGACCGCCGCAGCGCCGAGCTCTGCCGCGGTCAGCGACGCGAAATCGCCCTGAAACGCCGCCATTGGCGTGCGCGCCGCCGATACGATGACGACGGGATCGGTTTGTGTCTCACTCATGTTTCAACTCCTTGATGACGCCTTGAATAACGGCGGGAATATCGCCCAGACGCGCCGCATCGGACGCGAGTACATCGTTCTCCGCGGAATGCGCGCCGCTTCGGCTCATCGCGGCAATGCACGACTGATACACCGGATCGATCTCATCCGATGCGCCGATCATCATGCCCATGTTGCGCAGGCGGCCATCGTGCACGCCGTAGGTCCAGCCGTGCACGGTGAGTTCCTGACCGCGCGCCCATGCATCGTTGACGACGGTCGTGCGGCATACATTGATGGTCTGCTCGATCGTGTTCAGCTCCACGAGACGGCGATGCCGCGCGTCGCCCATCGGCCATTCGTCGAGCAGCCCGGCGTGCTTCTCGCGCACGTCTTCGACATGGCGCAGCCAGTTGTCCGCGAGACCGACGCGCCGCCCGACGAGTGCCGCGCCCACGCCTGAGCAACCGTAATGGCCGACGACCATGATGTGCTTCACCTTCAGCAGATCGACGGCGAACTGGATAACCGAAAGACAGTTGAGGTCCGAGTGCACGACCACGTTCGCGATGTTTCTGTGCACGAACACTTCGCCCGGCGGCAGGCCGATGATTTCGTTGGCGGGCACGCGCGAGTCTGCGCAACCGATCCACAGATATTCCGGCGTCTGCTGATGCGCGAGACGCTGGAAGAAGTCGGCGTCCTCGGCGAGCTTGCGCTGAACCCATTCCTGATTGTTGGCGAACAGGTGAGCAAGCGGAGTCGAGGTTTCGTTGTTGTCGGAAGTAGGGTTCATGTTCGAAAGTCAAAGCGGGACGGCGCGCGTCAGGCGGCGCGCGCGTCGTGTCGGCCGGACTCGTCGAAGCGCTCCGGATAACGGATGCAGAATCGGACGTCCCGGTCATAGGGAAAGAAATCGGCGAGTTCGCCGCGCTGCAGTTGTTCCTTGTAGCGCTGCCAGAGCGCGGGATCGAAAAAATCCGCGTGATGGCGCATGAACGCCTCGCGCACGCGCGGATCGCCGAGCAGAAATGTGCCGTACGTTTCGGGAAAGATATCGTGCGGCCCGACGGTATACCACGGTTCGCCCGACAGCTCGTCTTCCTCATTGCGCGGCGGCGGCACGCGGCGCACGTTGCAGTCGGTCAGATACTCGATTTCGTCGTAGTCGTAGAACACCACGCGACCGTGCCGCGTCACGCCGAAGTTCTTGTACAGCATGTCGCCGGGGAAGATGTTGGCCTGGATCAGCTGCTTGATCGCATCGCCGTATTCCTTGATGCCGTGATCGACTTCGTCATCGCTTCCGTCTTTCAGAAAGAGATTCAGCGGCACCATGCGGCGCTCGATATACACGTGCCGGATGACGAGATTGTCGCCTTCGTACTCGATCATCGACGGCGCTTCCTTCTCCAGTTCGCGGATGAGCGCGTCGTCGAGGCGCGCGACGGGCAGCGCGACGCTCGAATATTCGAGCGTGTCGGCCATGCGGCCCAGGCGATCGTGACGCTTCACGAGCTGATACTTGTCCTGGATCTTCTGCCGCGTGGTTTCCTTCGGCGGCGGAAACGCGTCCTTGATGAGCTTGAACACATAAGGAAACGACGGCAGCGTGAAGACGATCATCACGAGCCCTTTGATGCCGGGCGCGACGATGAACTTATCGCTCGAATGCGACAGATGATGCAGCAAGTCGCGATAGAAATCGTTCTTGCCCTGCTTCTGCAAGCCGAGCGACGTATAGATTTCGGCCTTCGGTTTGCGCGGCATGATCGTGCTCAGGAACTGCACATACGCCGATGGCACTTCCATATCGACCAGAAAATACGAGTGCGAGAAGCTGAAGATAATGAGCACCTGCTCGCGCGACAGCAGCACGGTGTCGAGCGCGAGCAGCCCGGGCGACGTGTGCCGGATGGCGATGGCGAAGGGCAGCAGCGCATCGCCGTTGATGACGCGCCCGACGATATACGCCGCCTTGTTCCGGAAGAACAGCGACGACAGCACATGAATCTGAAAATTCGGCGCGGGCGTGATATCGCCGAAAGCATCGCGCATCGCCTGTATCACGCATTGCACGTCGCGCTGCAAGTCTTCGAACGGCGGATCGAGCTGAAAATTCGTGACGATGCGCTCGAGCGTCGCGGCGAGGCCGTCCTTCTGCGGGTAATACGCGCGATAGGTGGGCTTCGCGGCGGGTTCATCGTTTTCGATGTATTCGGTCGAGATTGCCGGCCGGACGAAGATGAAATCGTTGTTGAAGTACGAGCGATGCAGGATCTTGCAGCACACGGAATTGAAGAACGTCTCCGCGCATTCGGGCTGGCGGTGCGTCGTCAGCAAGCCGATGTAGTGCAGCTTGATCTGCTGCCACACGTCGTCGTCGATGTTCTCGGCGTCGTATTCGTCTTCGAGCAGCGTCACGCATTCGGCGACGCGATCGTCATACGATGCAATGCGCTCGCGCGCCAGTTGCTGCACCGCGAGCCATTCGCCGCGCTCGAACAGGCCCTTCGCCTTGATCGCGGCGTCCCGGAACACGCGGTAGTGATGCTCGAAGCCTTCGAGTATCGTCTGCGCGACATCGAAGCCGATTTGCGACGAGAGCAGCTTGGGGAAATGATTCATGTCGACCCTGCGCTTCGGGTGGGGCAGTCACGTCATGCCGCTTTGGGTTTGCGCGCGCGCTTTTCCGTTCCTGCTGCGATCAGCGCGCGGCCTTGTTCCTCATACGCGGCGAGCTCGGTGAGCGTCGTGTTCAGGTCTTCGAGCTGACGTTCGAGCACCTCGCGATGCGCCGCGATCGTATCGACGAACGCTTGCAATTGCGTGGTCGAGCCGGTCGGCGAGTCATAGAGATCGAGCAGCGTGCGGATTTCCGACAGCGTGAAGCCGAGCCGCTTGCCGCGCAGCGTGAGCTTGAGGCGCGTACGGTCGCGCGGCGAATACACGCGCCGCAGGCCGTTCGAGCCTTCGCGCTTCGGCGCGAGCAGGCCCTGATCTTCGTAGAAGCGAATCGCACGCGGTGTGATGTCGAATTCGCGCGACAGTTCGGTGATCGTGTAGTGCGTCGGCTGAGTCATCGCGGGCCGGCAGCGCAAATGCGCGCGCAACGTTAGAATGGATGTTTACGTTATCGTCAACTTCGCTAAATTGCAACGCGGCGCAAACCCGGAGACACGGACCGAATGAACGCACTCGAACACCAGCTCGATTATGTTTTCGCCGACGCGCTGCCCGAATCGGGCGGTGTCAAGGAAGTGGCGCCGGGCGTTTTCTGGCTGCGCATGCCGTTGCCGTTCGCGCTCGATCACATCAATCTCTGGCTGCTGCGCGACGAGATCGACGGCGTGAAGGGCTGGACCGTGATCGACTGCGGCATTTCGAACGACACGATCCGAGCGAACTGGGAGCGTGTGTTCGACACCGTGCTCGATGGCCTGCCCGTGCTGCGCGTGATCGTCACGCATTGCCATCCGGACCATCTGGGCCTTGCCGACTGGATCTGCAACGGCGGCGACAAAAAGCGCTGGAACGTGCGCCTCTGGATCTCGCTGGGCGAATACGCGATGGGCCGCGTGATGGCCGCCGGCGACGGCTCCAACGCCGGCGGCGAGCGCGCGGCGGCGCATTTTGCCGCGCATGGCCTGACCGACGAAGCCTCGCTCGATGCCTTGCGCAAGCGCGACAGCTACTACCCGACGCTCGTGCCGTCGATGCCCGCCGAATACCGGCGCATCCGCAACGGCGATGTCATCCGTATCGGCACGCGCAATTGGGAAGTGGTGTCGGGCTACGGGCATTCGCCGGAGCATAGCGCGCTCTTCTGCGCGGCCGACACGCTGCTCATTTCCGGCGACATGGTTCTGCCGCGCATCTCGACGAACGTGTCCGTGTTCGCGGTCGAGCCGGAAGGCAATCCGCTCGCGTTGTATCTGGAATCGCTCGGCCGCTATGAGACGATGCCCGCCGATACGCTCGCGCTGCCATCGCACGGCAAGCCGTTTCGCGGCGTGCAGACGCGCATCGGGCAATTACGCGAGCATCATCGCGCGCGGCTCGCGGAGGTGCGCGAGGCGTGCGCACTGAAACCGTGCAGCGCCGCGGATATCGTGCCGATCATGTTCAAGCGAAAGCTCGACATTCATCAGATGACATTCGCGCTCGGCGAAGCACTCGCGCATCTGAATCTGCTCTGGCTCGATGGCACGTTGAGGCGCGAAACCGGCGATGACGGCGTGATCCGCTTTTCGCCGGTTTGACATTGTGGTAGTTACTGCACGGAAACGCCGCCGAAGTTCACGCGCCCGAACGGACTCACGTTATAGCCGCTGACGTTCGCACGCGTGAGCGCCGCAGCCGTCGGATAGACGAGCGGAATCCACAGCGCCTGGTCGTGGATGATCTTCTGCGCATCGACATAGGCCTTGGTGCGCTGCGCGACATCGGGCGTCGATTTGCCGTCGGCGATGAGCTTGTCTAGCCGGCTGTCGCAGTAGCGCGCGAAGTTGATGCCCGACTTCACCGCATTGCAACTGAAGAGCGGCGACATGTAGTTGTCGGGGTCGCCGTTATCGCCGGCCCAGCCCATGAACAGCATGTCATGCTGACCTTGCTTCGCCTCCTTGATCAGTTCGCCCCACTCGATCACCTTGACTTGCGCCTTCACGCCGATCTTCGCGAGGTCGGCCTGCAGCAATTCGGCGCCGGCTTTCGGATTCGGATTCAGCACGCTGCCGTTCGGGCGCACCCAGATGGTCGTGTCGAAACCGTTCGGGAAGCCTGCGTCGGCGAGCAGTTTCTTCGCATCGGCGGATGAATACTTGTACGCCGCGATGGTCTTGTCGTAGCTCCACGTGTTGGGCGGATACGGATTCACGGCGGGCGTGGCCGTATTGTCGAACACGGTCTTCATGTACGTCGTGCGATCGAAGGCCATGTTGATCGCCTGACGCACCTTCGGGTTATCGAGCGGCTTCTTCTGCGTATTGAGCGCGACGAACGCCGTCATGAACGCGGGCGCTTCGCTGACTTTCAGCGACTTGTCCTTTTTCGCGTCGAGCACGTCCTGCGGCTTCGGCGAAAGCGCGATCTGGCATTCGCCCGCCTTGATCTTCTGCGCGCGCACGGACGCATCCGGCGTGATCGCGTAGATCAGGCGATCGACCTTCGGCTTCGGACCCCAGTACGTCGGATTGACGTCGTAGCGGATCACCGAATCCTTCGTGTAGCTCTTCAGCACGAACGGGCCGGTGCCGATGGGCTTGCTGTTCAGATCGTTTTGCTGGTTCGCCTTCAGCAGCTTGTCCGCGTATTCGGATGAATAGATCGATGCGAAGCCCATCGTGAGAATCGGCACGAAGGTCGCGTTCGGCTCGTTGAGCTCGAATTTCACTGTATGGTCATCGACTTTCGATACGGCCTTGATGAGCTTCACGAGGCCCATCGACTGCGCGTGCGGAAAGCCGCTCGCGCCCGCCACTTTGTGCCACGGATTGCTGTCCGACAGCATGCGCTCGAACGTGAAGACGACATCGTCGGCGCCGAGCGGGCGCGTCGGTTTGAAGTAATCGGTCGTCTGGAACTGGACGTTCGGACGCAGATGGAACGTGTAAGTCAGGCCATCGCTGCTCACGTCCCACTTTTCCGCGAGCGAAGGCGCGACCTTCTTCGCGGCTTCGTCGTAAGAGACGAGCGTATTGAAGACGACATCCGCCGACGCATTGGTCGTCACGAGCGAATTGAATTGCACGACATCGAAGCCGTCCGGGCTCGATTCGGTGCAGACGGTGAGCGGCTTGCTCATCGCGATTGTCGGCGCGGCGAGGATGGATACGGCCGCTGCCGCGGCGAGAAGTTTCAGGCGCATGAGATCTCCCGTGACCTTGCGGTCACACAACGTTTGGTTCTTGTTGCAGTCTTGTAGGATCGCTTGGGCGCGCGCAGCAAGCGACGCGCCCGGCGCGGCCAGATTACCGAATGCACTCGGCGCCGACAACGATTCGATCGGCATACGCATATTCATGACGGTTCTGTCCCGTGCATGCGCGGCTTGCCGAAATCGGGCGCAACGGGCTAAACTTGCGCCGTCTTTGGGGAGTAGCCTTCCTTCGCGAGCGAAGGAGAACGCGTCAACATCCTCGGCCCTGCTGCCGTGGCGCGTTCGACCGGAACGGTTTGGCGAGACCATCGATGCGCTATGTCGTTCTTGGTCGGACGGCGCGTGGCGCATCGTGGTTCGCTCGACGTCCGGCCGTGGAATTATCGTGTCCCTACAACTACAACATCCCTGTCTTTCGCGCACGCTTGCGCGCTTTTCGCATAGTTCGATGCGAGGTGCCGCATGACGATGCTCTTCCTCGAACTCGCGTTGATGCTTGCGATCATTCTGATCGCGTCAGAGCTATTCACGAACGCGCTCGAACATCTGGGCGAACGGCTCGGTATATCCGAAGGCGTGACCGGGTCGCTGTTCGCGGCGGTCGGCACGGCGTTGCCGGAAACGACGGTGCCTATCATCGCGCTGCTCGGCGGCACACCGAGCCGTGCGATCAATGAAGAGATCGGCGTCGGCGCGATTCTCGGCGCACCGCTCATGCTCGCGACGCTTTCCACTTGCCTGATGACGGTCGCGATTCTCAAGTCGCGCGGCTTGCGCGGGCGGATCACGCCGGAGCGCAGCGGGTTCACGCGCGATCTCAACTTCTTTTTGTTCGCCTTCCTGATTGCGTGCGCCGCGATGTTCGTGCCGCATCACGCGTGGCAGGTGCGTGCGGTGTTTGCGGCGGGTCTGGTCGGGGTGTACGTCGTTTATGTGATTTCGACGTTCAGGGCTTCGGCGAAGCTCGTCGAGGGCGGGCATGGGACGGAAGCGCCTGAGGCGCTGTTCGTGTCGCGTGCCGGGCTGAAGACGACATTCGGCACGATCATGCTGCAGTTTCTCGTCGGTATCGTGTTGCTCGTCGGCGGCGCGAAAGGGTTCATTCACGGCGTTGAAGGCGTGTCGCATGCGTTGGGGATTTCACCGCTGTTGCTGTCGCTCATCATCATTCCGATTGCCACGGAATTGCCCGAGAAGGTGAACAGCATTCTCTGGGCGCGCAGAGGGAAAGACACGCTCGCGTTCGGCAACATCACCGGGGCGATGGTGTTTCAAGGGACGTTGCTGCCGGGAATCGGCATCATGCTGACGCCGTGGGAGCCGCGGGTCGAAGTGCTGACTGGTGTGCTGATCACGCTCGCGGCGGCGGCGTGGCTGCGGTTCAATGCGAAGGAGAATGGGGTGGTGTTGTGGGCGTTGCTCGGCAATGGGGTGCTGTATGCGGCGTATCTCGTGCTGACGCTTGGGCGCTGATGTTCGTGTCTTTCGGCGATGCGCGCGCGGATGGGAGTTTTCGGGTTTTTCCTTTCGGGTCATGCGGTTATGATCGAGGGGTTCCTCCGCGTGTGTGGAGATAGACCGCGGCGGCGTGAACATCGAGCAGAAGCGGGCGAGGTTCCTCCGCGTGTGTGGAGATAGACCCGCTGATGGATTTGCGCGGCGGTGCAGTCGTCGGGTTCCTCCGCGTGTGTGGAGATAGACCCGTCTTCTCCCCGTTCGATTGGCCGACCGCACCGGTTCCTCCGCGTGTGTGGAGATAGACCCGCGTATCGACAGGCGGTGGAGTACGTGGAGGAGGTTCCTCCGCGTGTGTGGAGATAGACCCAGCCGCGCGCCCGGCCTCGAATGCCTGGGCCGGGTTCCTCCGCGTGTGTGGAGATAGACCGGTGCAGACGATCGTCACGAGCCCACCCTACTGGGTTCCTCCGCGTGTGCGGAGATAGACCCCAGCGAGCAGATCGACAAAATCGCCCCGGCACGGTTCCTCCGCGTGTGCGGAGATAGACCCGCGCCGCTCAATGCAGTCTTCACCGGCGCCGAGGTTCCTCCGCGTGTGCGGAGATAGACCCACGAGATGACCGATCTCATGGCAAATTGTGCTGGTTCATCCGCGTGTGCGGAGATAGACCCCACTGACTGATCGCCCGGTTGCCTACCACACGGGTTCCTCCGCGTGTGCGGAGATAGACCCATGATCGCCGAGTTGATCGGCCCGATCGTCGTGGTTCCTCCGCGTGTGCGGAGATAGACCGTGATGCCAGGCTGTCTTTAGTTTGCGGAACCAGGTTCCTCCGCGTGTGCGGAGATAGACCCGACTGGCGAGAAGCAAAAGCATGGACAGAACGGGTTCCTCCGCGTGTGCGGAGATAGACCCTGCTTTACCGAGACCGGGCCGGTATGCTGAAGGGTTCCTCCGCGTGTGCGGAGATAGACCCAGCCTCAGGCGATTACCTCACGGAGACGATGAGGTTCCTCCGCGTGTGCGGAGATAGACCTTAGTTAGCCTGTTTCATTGGAAGATCAGCACCGGTTCCTCCGCGTGTGCGGAGATAGACCCGGCCTGACGGTGACGCTGAAAAAACCGGGCGTGGTTCCTCCGGGTGTGCGGAGATAGACCCGCTATCGGTCATGACAATAGCAAATGTCAATTTGGTTCCTCCGCGCGTGCGGAGATAGACCCTACGCGCCGGCGGCAAACAGTGACGCGATGGCAGTTCCTCCGCGCGTGCGGAGATAGACCTAATCACGCTCATTTGCCGCAAATCTCGAACGGCTTCCTCCGCATACACAGAGATACACCCAATCGCGGCCGCGGCGACTGCATCTGCCGCAGGCTCCTCCGCGAACGCGGAGACAGACCCGGCGAGGAACTCGCCAGGACCACCGTCAAGGACCATCCCCGGCCCCTGCGGACCCCAAAAAACAAAATGCCCGCCGAAGCGGGCATCGAAGAGCGAAGCAGCGCGCCAAAACATCAGCGCGTCTTTCTTGTTGTTCTTGTTCAGATTATCGGCACGCGAGGCGCTAACTTTAGCGAAACCTTGCCGTCCGTCAGTCGACGATGTAGATCGCGCGCCGATAAAACTCGCCGATGTGCTGATCCAGCGCGTACGGCGCGAGCGCGTCGGCGAAGAGTCGCAGTTCGCGTTCTCCATGCTCCCCGTTGAGCGCCTCGATGACGTCCTTGCCGAGATCGGCATAAGCGATCGGCGCGTCCGGTGTCTTTCTCGCATAAGCCACATCGCGAATGCGCCAGCCGGCATCGGTCAGCAGCTTCGATACATAGGCGAGACGCTCGGCATCCGTCGCGCCCGGCTGCAGCGGATGCGACTTGTCACCCCACAAGTTGCAACCGAGCTGAAACACGAGCGAGCGCGCCGCGCTGCGAAGCTTCTTCAGATAAGCAACCGCATACGCAGGAAAGTCATGCGCGCCAGTCACATGCTCCCGGTCGAAGTCCGCGCCCGCGTGATGCAGCACGTTCAAGTGCAGAAGCACGTCGATGTCCGACAGCTTGTCGAGACCGTCGAACGGAAGCGCCTCGTGATGCACATCGACATTGCCGATCGAAAAGGCATCGCCGAGTTCGCCCAGGAACTTCGCATGTTCGGCGTTCGCTTCGATCGCCGTCACACGCGCATCCGGATATGCATGCGCGATCGTGTACGTGAAGAAGCCGGTGTTCGCGCCGAAGTCGGCCCAGCGTTCGCCGGCCCGAGGCGCGCGATGCGCGAGGATCCAGTCCAGACGGTTACGGTCGCCGCGCCACTGGCTCTGGATGGTCTCCTGATAGCCGAGCGTGCTCGCGACGAAGTCGGGGATCGTCTGATACCCCGAGTGCTTGGAGACTTCGCCGTAAAGTCGAGCAAGCCGCTCCTTGACTGCGATCGTGCCAGAGGTCATTTCCATAGTTCCTTGTAAAAGATTCGCCAGCTATCGCTCGCGAGATAGACGTCGCCCGCCAGAGCGCGCAGCGCAGCGCCCGCGAGGCGCATCTCGCTGCCATAGCGATGTACGATCGTCCGGCGCCGGCGCCACGTGTTCACGATGCCGCCCGTCCAGAGGTAGGTGGCGTTGCGTGCCCGCGAGAGGCGCCGGCTTTGATAGGCGCTTGCATCTTCTGTCGCCCAGTCGCCCACGAAGGCTTCGACGATGCCGCAGTCGTGGTTCAGGCACAGGTCGAGCGGGCCCCAGGGACGGGGATTCATTTCGATGAAGTACGCGCCGTCCTCGCCGACGATGCATTCGATCATCGCGAAGCCGAAATAGCCGCATTGCGAAAGCGTTTGCCGAAGCCTGACGCCGGCGGCGCTCTCGTGAAAATCGGCGGTACGGGCGAGCACGATCGACTTGCCGCCCGGCTGTTGCGCGAGGTTCTCCTGCGATGAGCAGAAGACCTCGCCCGTGCGCGCGAAGTAGGCGAGCAGATAGAAGCTGCGTCCCGTCACGAAGTGCTGGAAGAAGTAGTGCGACGGATCCTCCGCCGCTTTGAAGGCGGCGAGGTCCGCGTCGCTCTTCACGAGCACCGGATAAAGCACCCGCCGGCCCTCGACATTGCATTTCGGCTTGGCGACGAACGGCACCACGGCATCGTCGATGCCCGCATACTCGGGCGGTGACGCGACACCGGCGCGCGCGAAGAATTCGGTCGCGCTCGCCTTGTTGGTGAGTTTCGCGTAGAGCGACGAATCGACGAGCGGCACGCGCACGCCATCGATCGATTCCAGCGCTTCCTTGTGATTCAGAAGGAAGGTGTTGAAAAATTCGGAGATCGGCACGAGCGTCACCCGGTCGGCGCGATGCCTGGCCTTCGCCTGCTCGATATAACCGCTCAGAAGCGGCACCGAGAGCGCATCGCTTTCACGCACGGCGACCACGAGTTCGCGATACGCGCTCGAAAGAACCGGATCTGCGGCAGAACGCGCGACCACCGCCGCCCGTTGCCCGAGCTTGCCGATCGCGCGCAGCAGCGCGAGCACGGCGCGTTCGTTGGTGCCGCTGAAGAGAAGAAAGACGTGCATAGGTCGATCCCGCATGCGTCGAACCATTGCGCCTTACGCGTTGCCCTTGCGGATCACGTCCACGACCCGCTCCACATCACGGTCCGCGAGCGCCGGATAGATCGGCAGGCACAACACCTTGCGCGATGCTTCCTGTGCGTGCGGCAGACGGCTCGGTTGAGCCGAGGGCAGGCCGCGATACATCGGGAAATCCGAAATAAGCGGATAGAAGTAGCGGCGACCGAAGATGTCGTGATCGCGCAGGCGCTGGTACAACGCATCGCGCGTCAACTTGTAGTCGCCTTCCACAAGCACGGGGAAATACGAGTGATTCGTCGTGCCGGCCGCCAGGCCGGGCAGCGGCACGATACCGTCGACATCGGCGAGCAACGTGCGATACAGCGCGTCGATCTCCTGACGGCGCGCCAGCGCGCGGTCGATGTGCTGGAGCTGGAGCAGGCCGAACGCGGCATTGATCTCGCTCATCTTGCCGTTGATGCCGGCCGCGACCACGGTCGTCTCGTTGACGAAGCCGAAGTTCTTCAGATGATCGATCCGCTGCTTGACCTTCGCATCCGGACAGACGATCGCGCCGCCCTCGAACGTATTGAAGACTTTTGTCGCGTGGAAGCTCAGCACCGACAGGTCGCCGTGCGTCAGGATACTGCCCGCCTCGTTGCGCACGCCGAACGCGTGCGCGGCGTCGTAGATCACCTTCAGGTTGTAGTTGTCGGCGATGGCCTGGATCGCTTCGACGTCGCACGGCTGGCCGTAGCAGTGCACCGGCATGATCGCGGTGGTCTGCGGCGTGATGGCGGCTTCGATCTGGCGCGGATCGAGATTCAGCGTGAGCGGGTCCACGTCGACGAACACCGGCTTGATGCCGTTCCACAGCAGCGAATGCGCGGTCGCGACGAAAGAATACGGCGTCGTGATCACTTCGCCCGTGATGCGCAGCGCCTGCAACGCGGTGACGAGACCCATCGTGCCGTTCGAAAACAGCGCGAGGTGCTGGACGCCGAGGTATTCGCACAGCGCCTTTTCGAGTTGCTGATGAAACGGGCCGCCATTGGTCAGCGTCTTGTTTTCCCAGATCTTCTCGAGGTACGGAACGAATTCTTCGAGCGGCGGCAGGTGCGGCTGCGTGACGAAGATGCGTTCATCGACGGCGGGTTGCTCGCGAAAGAGAGGAATGGCGCTCATGATCAACCTTGCGTGGTGGCTGCTGAAGTCGCTGCGGCGGGCGCGGCGGCGAGAAGTTCGGTATCGAAGGATGCGGCGGGCAGGCCGGCGCACCAGCGCTGCCACATGTGACGAAGCGCATGGCTCATGCTCGTCGCGATCACGTCCGGACAAAAGCGCGCGGATTGCGAGCAGCGCTCGCGCATGCCGGTGCGCAGGGCGGCGAGCGCGTCGACATCGCTCGCGTATGCGACGCTCTTCGCGACGAATTCGTCCTTGTCGCGTGCGATAAACGCGTCCAGTCCGACCTGGCTCATCAGGGTGCCGCCCGCGCGGCCCGGCATCGTGTCGCCGAGCAGCGTCAGGGTCGGCACGCCCATCCACAGCGCATGCAGCGTCGTCGTGCCGCCCGCGTACGGGAACGTGTCGAGACACAGATCGACCTGATGGTGCTGCTGCAGATACACCGACACATTCGAGCGCTTGTGCAGCGACAGCCGGTTCGCGCCGATGCCTTCCTCCGCAAACCACTTGCTCAGTTCGGCGACGGCGCTGTCGTCGGGCATTGCGCCCATCAGCATCTTCGAGTCCGGCACGGCATGCAGCACGCGCGCCCACAGCGCGATCACCTCGCGGCGCAACTTAGACACACGGTTGAAGCTGCCGAAGGTGACGAAGCCCTTGTGGAGCGCGGGCAGCAGATTGACGGGCGGCGAATTCGGGTCGGGCAGGAACGGCGCGGCCGCCGGCAGAAAGGCGAGTTTCTCGACGAACTGGTCGTCGATCGGCGCGAAGTGCGGCGTGCGGTTCGCGAAGTAGTAGTCGATGGCGCCGACGCCCGTCGTCTGCGGATAGCCGATCCACGATGCCTGGACCGGTGCGGGCTTGCGCGCGAAGGCGCGCAGGCGGTTACGGCCGGTATGCCCCGACAGGTCGATCAGGATATCGATGCCGTCGGCGCGCACTTTTTCCACGAACGCGTCGTCCGAGACGCCCGAGATCACGTTCCAGCGCGGCGCATGTCCACGCAGACGCTGGGTCGTCGAATCCTCGCGCGCATGGGTGCTGTACACGTGAATCTCGAGGCTCGGGTCTTTCGCGAGCAGTGCCAGCACCGGTTCGAGGAACGAGGCGACGGCATGGCGGAACAAGTCGCCGGACACGAGGCCGACGCGCAGCGTCTTGTGCGGATCCTTCGCGTTCGTATGCGGACGCCACAGGCGGCGCGCGGGATCGCCATGACGGCGGTCGAATTCGCGATGTTCGTCGAAGAGTTCGACGGGCGTCAGATCGGTTCGGTGCGTGAGGCAGAACAGCAGGTTGCTGTGCGAAATGAAGTCGTTCGGGTTGTACTCGAGCGCCTTGCGGAAGCCGTCTTCGGCACGTGCGATCTGACCGTCGTCGAGCAGCACGACGCCGAGGGCGCTGTGCATGTCGGCGTTCTTCGGGGCCAGTGAGATCGCCCGCTCGCACACTTCGATGGCTTCGCCGTGGCGGCGCATCGCCGACAGGGACACGCCGAGCACGCGATGCGCTTCGGCGTGGTTCGGGTCGCGCGCGATCACCAGGCGGCACTCGCGTTCGGCGCCGACATTGTCGCCGCGAACCTGCAGCGCGCTCGCGAGCAGCATGCGTGAATGCTGGTCCGTCACCTCCAGTTCGACGGTGCGGGTGAGCGGCTCGATGGCTTCGACGTAGCGGCCGTTGGCGTAGAGCGCCAGAGCGAGCGAGCGCTGCGCGGCGACGTGATGCGGATAACGCTCGACGAGTCCGCGCGCCAGCTTGATCGCTTCTTCGTGGCGGCCCTTGTTGTAAAGCGACGCAAACTGGTTCATGTCCTGCGGCGTCGGATTGCCGCGCTTGCCGGCGGGCGTTTGCGCTGCGTCGCCTACGGCGTCATCGACGGTCTTGGGCGCGAGGCGCGCGAGATGCGCGGCCTCGGCGAGCACGGCCGCCGCGTAGCCCAAGGGATGCGACAGGCGCTCGATCAGGCCGTCCATCGCCGGACCGCGCACGCCGCGCTGCTGCGCCATTTCCACGGCGAACCAGGCAGCCTGACTCTGATTAGTGCGCGCGAGCGCGTCGATATACGAGACCCAGTATTGGCCGTTGTCCGGGCGCAGGCCGAGCACCGTCTCGAACAGCGGCACGGCGTCGCCCGGGCGCTGCGTCTGGACGAGCAGGACCGCGAGGTTATACAGCACGTCCGCGTGATCCGGCTTGTGGTCGAGAATCGCGCGATAGAGCGCTTCGGCGTCGGCATGATTGCCGGCGTGATGCTGCTCCAGCGCCGACTGCAGCACGGTCGCGATGTCCTGCTCGAACTGTTGCTCCGGCGTCAGCGTCGTGGCGTCCGGAAGCGGTGTGGAAATGCTCATGGTCTGGGCGTGCTCCTTGCGATTGAACTGATTATCCAAGCGAGGTCGCCAAACCGAAGCGCGGAGATGAACCCGAAAGCCGCCGCAATTCAGCGGATCGTCGGCGGGGGCGTTGACGGCGCTGCCGCGGCGCGGGCACGGGCAGGTCGTCCCCGAAGGAGGCGGCGCAATCGCCGTCACGGCCGCAGCCGCGTGCATCGTCGGGGCGTAAAAATGCCCGCATGAAGCGGGCACGGCGGAAACAAAACGATGCGCGGTGACGTCTAGAACCGTGCGCCTTGCTGATAACGGTTTGCCGCATTCACGCGCGTCATCGCCGCGTGATATTCGGTGGCGAGTCCGGTGCGGATTGCACTCGCGTGCGCGAGCACAGCGGCGTCGATGCCTTGAATCTCCCTGATCTTCGCGAGCGCCTGCGGGCCCTGCTCGCGCGTCAGCGCACGCAAGAGCGGCGTGCGCGCGGCATCGAGTTCCGCTGCGCGCGGCCAGTCCGCGAGCGTGGCCGCCGCCTCCATGTCCTTCGTCAGTGCGAACAGTTGTTCGACGAGTGCATCCTGGTTCATCGTGTCGGTTCCCGGGTCTTAGGACTTGTTGGTCGCCATGGCGCCCGCGCTGTTCGTGCCGCCGAAAAGCGCCGTCAGGTACTGCGTGTTCTGGTTCATGTTCGCCATCAGCGTATTGAGCGCCGTGAACTGCGCGTTGTAGTCCGACGTGAGTTGCGCCGCATAGTTGGTCAACGTCGTCTGCTGCGTCGAGATGTTGGCGAGATCCTTGTTGATCGAGTCGGTCTCGGACGTGAGCAGGCCGTTCGGTCCGAGATAGCTCGTGATCTTGTCGGTCAACTGCGCACCGACGCCGTTGATCGCGTTGAAGAGCTGCGACACGCCGGTCGCATTGTTCGTCAGCGCGCTGTTGAGCTTGTCGGTGTCGATGGTCAGGGTGCCGGCCGGCTGCTCCGCTGTTGCATCGAGCGACGAAACCTGGTTGATGCCGAGCGACGCCAGCGAGATCGAGCCGCTGCCTTTGCCGACCGCGCTGCCGATGATCGCGGAAAGCTGGTTCTTGATCGTGTTGACCGCGGAGTTGCCGAGCAGCACGCCGCCCTGCGAGCCGACCGACGCGGTGCTGTCGAACGAGGTATAGGAGCTGATCGTCGAGACGACCGTGTTGTACAGGTTGACGAAGTTCGAGATCGCGCTCGAAATCGACGACGTGTCCTGCGTGACGGTTACCGTCTGCGTGCTCGCGGGCGTCGTCACGGCCGCCGACGTGAGGTTAAGCGTCACGCCCTTGATCGCGCTCGTGACCGTATTGCTCGAGCTCGTGCCCGAGACGCCGCCGACCTTGTACATCGCGTCCTGCGCGGAGGCGCTTTGAGACCAGCCGTTGCTGACGGATGCGTCCGAGATCGTGGAAGCCGCGCCGTTCTGCCCGGCCGTCGATGAGACCGCGAGCTTGTTCAGGTCGCTGCCGTCCGCCGCGCCGCTGATCGTGGTCGAGATGACGTTCGAGGCGCCCGTCGTCGTGGAGTTGAGCACGAGGTGCTGGCCGTCGGTGCCCGTCACGATGGTCGCGCTCACGCCCGGGTTGCCCGACGCGTTGTTGATGGCGGCGGCGATGCCCGAGAGCGTGTTGTTGCTGCTCGTGATGTTGATCGACATCGACTTGGAGCCGACGGTGATCTGCATCGTGCCGGTGCCGAGGTGCTTGTCCGTCGTGAAGCCGGTCGAGGTCAGCGATTGCGCCTTCGCGATCTGCGAGACCGTCACGTCGTAGCTGCCTGCCACGGCGCCGGTGGCGCCCGTCGCGGTGATGCCCGTGCCGGTCACGTTGGTCGTGAACGTCGACATCAGCGAACCGTCGGTCAGGCTCGTCATCGTGGTCTGAAGCGTCGAAAGCGCCGACGACAGCGTGCCGATCGCCGAAAGCTTCGTGTTGTCGTTCGTTTGCGCGGCGGCCAGGGATGCGCTTTGGCCGGCCGTTTTCGCGTTCACCATCGCCGTGACAAGCGAATTGACATCCATCGACGAGTTACCGGTCGCGCCGCTGATGATGGATTGCGCTGCTTCGGCAAGCGCCGCGTTTGCAGCCGCCTGGGTCTGCGCGGCGGTCGCCGCCGTGGTGGTCGTACTGATCGTGGACATCGGGTAACTCCGTGTATCGCGCTGTCGATTGAATGCGCGTGATCGCAGTCAACTGCTCGTTGCGGGAAACAACCTCTTGCGTGTGCGTTCGTGAGTACGGGCGCACACGCAAGCGGTCGAAACGCGGCTTCGTCGCCGTGACGGCCCGACGCCGGATCTTCGAAATCGAAGATCCGGCGTCGGGTGCTGCCTGGGCGGATTGCTTAGCCGAGGAGCTTCAGAACTTGCTGCGGCAGCGAGTTCGCTTGCGCGAGCACCGAGATACCAGCCTGTTGCAGCACCTGCGCCTTGCTGAGGTTCGCCGTTTCCTGCGCGAAGTTCGCGTCGGTGATCTGCGATTGAGCCGACGACAGATCGGTCGATTCAGCCTGCTGCGACGACGCGATTGCGCTCAGACGGTTCTGGGCGGCACCCAGCGTCGCCTGGACGTTGTTGAGCGTCTGCAGCGCGTTGTCGATCGAGACCAGCGCGACGTTGGCACCCGTCGTCGTGCTGATGTCGAGGTTCGCCACCGTGTCCGGCGTGTTGATCTTGTTGATCGACTTCGTCAGGTCGGCGATCGCGGAGCTCACGGCCGCGCCCATCGAACCGGCGACGCCCGAGCTGAACGACAGCGTGTTTTCATGCGGCGCTGCAGCCGTGCCCGTGCCCGCGGTGCCCGTGCCGAAGATGGCCGAGACAGCGGTCGAGTTCAGCGCGACGTTGTTCTGGTCGGTGAACGTGAAGCCGCCCTTGCCGTCCGACAGCACGTTGATCGAGGTGATCGCCGCGCCGGAAGACGTGTAGCCGCCGCCCGTCGTCAGCGACAGGTTCGAGAACGTGCCGAGCGTGTTGCCCTTCTGAACCATGCCGCCGCCGAGCGAATTCGCGCCCATGTCCTGGCTCAGGTCCAGGTTGATCGTCTGACCGACGTTCGCGCCGACCTGGAAGCTCAGGCTGCCAGCGGAGCCGTCCAGAATGTTCCGGCCGTTGTACGTCGTCTGCGAAGCGATACGGTTCACTTCAGCGATCTGCTGCGACACTTCCTTCTGCAGCGAAGCCTGGTCGCTCGACGAGAGCGAACCGCTGGCGGCTTGCACGGCCAGCGTACGGATACGCTGCAGGCTGGAGGTCATCGACGAGAGCGCGCTCGAAGCCGTTTGCGCAATCGACACACCGTCGTTCGCGTTCGAAACGCCCTGGTTCAGGCCGTTGATCTGCGTTTGCATCCGGTTCGAGATCGCGAGGCCGGCAGCATCGTCAGCAGCGCTGTTGATGCGCTTGCCCGACGACAGGCGGGTGATGGCCGACGACAGCGCGCTCTGCGTGCTGTTGAGGTTCTGCTGGGCAACCAGCGAGTTGATATTGCTATTGATACCGATCATTTTTTGCTCTCCTGGGAGACTTTGTATGGCTTTGGCTTTGGCACCGAGTGTTGCCTGGCGGTCCTGCGCTCGGTGATAGCCGGCCGCCTACTTGTGGTTATCGGGCCCCTCGAAAAAAACTTAAGGCCCCGCGCAAACGATTTGTGTAATGAATGCGTTCGTAAGCCTGCGGAAGCTCGCCGGGCAAGGCACCGCTTTCCCGCGTATCCTTTTTCGTCCGTCCTTTTCGCGCATTCGGAGCACACATGCAGACACGCAGCATCGGCACATCGGAACTGAAAGTCGCGCCGCTCGTCTTCGGCGGCAACGTGTTCGGCTGGACCGCCGACGAGCGCACGTCGTTCTCGATCCTCGACGCGTTCGTCGATCACGGCCTGAATTTCATCGACACCGCCGACGTCTATTCCGCCTGGGTGGACGGCCACCAGGGCGGCGAATCGGAGACGATCATCGGCAAGTGGTTCAAGGAAAGCGGCAAGCGTCACAAAGTCGTGCTCGCGACGAAAGTGGGCAAGCTCTCCACGCGCGCCGGGCTGACGGCGGCCAACATCGCGGCGGCCGTCGACGATTCGCTGAGGCGCCTGAAGACCGATTACATCGACGTCTACTTCTCTCATTACGACGACGAGAACACGCCGCTCGATGAAACGCTCGCCGCGTATCAGCAGCTCATCAAGGCGGGAAAGGTGAGGGTGATCGGCGCGTCGAACTACTCGGGCGAGCGGCTGGACGCGGCGTTGAACCTCGCGAAGGAGTCGGGCTTGCCGGCCTATCAGATCCTTCAGCCCGAATACAACCTCTACGATCGCGAAGACTACGAAACCGGTCTGGAGCCGGTGGCGACACGGCACAAGATCGCGGTCGTGCCGTACTACGCGCTTGCGAGCGGCTTTCTGTCGGGCAAGTACCGGTCGAAGGAAGACACGCTGCACAAGACACGCGGCTCGCGCGTCGAAAAATATCTGAACCCGCGCGGCTTCAGGATTCTCGATGCGCTCGACGAAGTCGCGAAGCGCAACGACACGACGCCCGCGACCGTCGCGCTCGCATGGATGATCGCGCGCCCGAGCGTGACGGCGCCGATCGCCAGCGCCACGTCGGTCGCGCAACTGGAAAGCCTCGCCGCCGCGACGCGCCTGCGACTCGCCGCCGACGACATCCAGCTCCTCGACGAAGCCAGCGCGTGGCAGAAATAAATCTGTTGCATCAATGAGTTGGATGGATCGGGGGAGTTGGCAGTGGCGCGGTGTTCTGGTAACATCGCGCCCGAATCGAGAAATGTGCCCGATTTCCTGCCTTCGCCTCTGAAAATGACAACGTCAACGAGCAGCGGCGAACGGCTCCGAAACGCGCCTTCGTGTGGTTCTTTCGAAAGCGCATGCCGCTTCCGCGGCTGAATCCCAACGCTCTCTTTTCCGGCCTCCGTGGCCGCTTTGCTCGTGTCCGTCGCGCCGTTTCGTGTCCGGCGGACGATCGGAGTGCCGGGGCGCGGCAGCTCGTAACGTCGCGCGCTTGAAAATACGTTTAGCAAACTCAGGATTTACATGACCACTATCGTCCTCAAAGAAAACGAGCCGTTCGATGTCGCGATTCGGCGTTTCCGCCGCACCATCGAGCGCAATGGCCTGATCGCCGAACTGCGCGAGCGCCAGTCGTACGAAAAGCCGACCACCGAGCGCAAGCGCAAGAAGGCCGCCGCTGTCGCGCGCCTGCGCAAGCGCCTGCGCAGCCAGATGCTGCCGAAGAAGATGCACTAAGCGTCTTTCGTGGGCGAGGATTTTCGGGTCCTCACCCGCATGGCAAAACGGCGGTGCGACCCGTAAGGGCGCACCGCCGTTTTGTTTGTGCCTCGAACTACAGGATTGCAGGCGTCACACGAACGCGTGACGCTTTCCGAGCGCCGCGAGCTGATCCGGCCAATCGGAGATATCGGCGTAATCGTGCACTTCCTCCAGCTCGATCAGCAGATCGATGACGTTCGGATCGTAGGCATTCACGTTCGATGCGTACAGCGCGCGCAGCAGCTCGCCGTCGCGCGCGTGCCGATAGTACGAGATCCCGACGCCTTCCAGCTCCGGCTCATACAGATCGTCGCGCACGAGCGAGCCGATCGCGCACTTGCGGCCTTCCGGACTTCGGAGCCGGCACGACCCGTTGTCGTCTTCGGACACCGCACGCTGCGTCAGCAAGTGCTCGCTGACGCGCTCGTAAATCTCCTTCAGGCTCAACATCGTAATAGGGCTCAACATCACAGCACCTGCAATATCACGCAGCCGTTTTGAGAAGTTCGGCGGACAGCCCGAACTGACGCGCGATCGATGTCAGACGTTCGCGCCATTCCCATCTGCCGAAGACGTCATGCACGTTCTGCAGGCAGGAGAGCAATTCGACGGTGTTGGGATCGAACACGTTGATGCGCGCACGAAGGAGCGCGCGCCTGAGCGCCGCGACGCCGACATCCATGTACGCCGGCACCTGCTCGGGCGGCTTCGCGATGTAGCGAATGGGCACGCCTTCCATCGCGGTGATGTAGTCGCGCGGCTTGATGAAGCTCCCGACAGGACAGCCGCCGCAATATCCGCGATACGCGCCGCCGCCGCGCGGCAGCAGAGCCGCTTGCCCTTGCACGAAAAGATGCTGTACCGCGCCGTTGAAAATCTCCTGATGGGTCAGGAAGTTCAAGCTTTTCATGATCATCTCCCCTGCGCCCCTGCGCAGCGGCCAAGCGTTATGTATTCGAGAACCTGCACCTGCTTTCCGAATGCGGCGGCGTCGTTGCGAAAGTGATGCAACCTGAATCAACGCTTCGCCGCCCGGACACTGCCTCGAGCATGGCGGTTTCCCGGCCTGGGCCTGCGGTCTCACAAGGCCCCGTGTGCTCGCGTCGGATTTCTACACTCAGTGAACGGTCCGTGCACCGTCAGTTATAACGGTTCGATCCGGTAAAAAGGTGCGCCAGCGCACGCGAGGACGCCATTTTTACACGGGCCGTACGTTCGTGCAGTGCGGAAAACCCGGCCAAAATCCTTGCAGTTCGGGCGATTGCGCGTGCTTCACTGCAAAAAAATCGCCTTCCATCAGGATTTACCCTTATGTGTGCGTGCTGTGCTCAAATATGTTGTCAAAAAGCAAAAATTTTCCGCATAGGAATTGCCTCAATGTGCGGATTTGGCCACGACCTTCCGTTTGGTCTTGGGTTTTCCTCGCGAAAGGCAACTCGCGGCGTGATCGTTGACCATGCCCGTGGCCTGCATGAAGGCGTAGCAAATGGTCGTGCCGACGAACTTGCAGCCGTACTTCTTGAGCGCCTTGCTCAATGCATCCGATTCAGGCGTGGACGCGGGCGTGGGGTTCGCGGCATCGCGCGGCGTGTCGATGGTTTTGCCGTCGACGAATGACCAGACGAAGTCTGCAAACGAGCCGTGTTCCTGCTGGATCTGTTGCACGGCCCGCGCATTGAGCACCGCCGATTCGATCTTCGCCCGGTTACGCACGACCCGCGCATCCTGCACGATCCGCTCGATGTCCTTCTCGGTGAAGCGCGCCACCTCGTCGATGTCGAACGCCGCGAAGAGCGCCCGATAACCTTCGCGCTTGTTGAGGATCGTCGACCAGGAAAGGCCGGCTTGCGCGCCTTCCAGCACGAGCATTTCGAACAGATGCTGATCGTCGCGCGAGGGCACGCCCCATTCGTCGTCGTGGTACTGGATCATCGCGTCGGTCGTGGCCCAGGCGCAGCGGATGTGATCGGTGTCTGCCATTGCGAGTCCTCGTCATTGTTCTGGATCGCGCCAGCATAGCCGAACGTTCGCGCCGCGCCATCTATGCCATTCGGCCGATTGGCGCGCGCCGTGGCCACCGGTAAGCTTGCGCGCATGACTACATCTTCGACATCGGAATTCAAAGGCTTCCTGCTCGGCATCGACGGCGGCGGAAGCGGAACGCGCGTGGTCCTCGCAGACGCGCAAGGCACCGAACTCGCCCGCGCGAGCGGCGGGCCTTCGGGTCTCGGGCTTGGGGTCGAACGCGCCTGGCAATCCATCGGCGATGCGTGCCGGCGCGTGTTCGACGCCGCGGCGCTGCCCTTCGACTGGCGCAACTGCGTGCTCGGCTGCGGACTCGCGGGTGTGAACAACGCGGACTGGCTCGCGGCGTTTCATGCGTGCGCGCCGGACGTGCGCGCGCTGAGCGTCGAAAGCGACGCCTACACGACCGTGCTCGGCGCGCACGGCGGCAAATCCGGCGTGATCGTCGCGCTCGGCACGGGCAGCATCGCGGCGTCGCTGGACGAGGCGGGCGTTTGCCGCATCGCGGGCGGCTACGGCTTCCCGAGCGGCGATGAAGCCAGCGGCGCGTGGCTTGGTTTGCGCGCGGTCGTTCATCTTCAGCGCGTGCTCGATGGACGCGCGGCGGAAGACGAATGGTCGCGTGCGCTGCTCGCGCGCACCGGCGCGACGGATCGCGACAGTCTCGTCGTGTGGCTCTGCGCCGCGAACCAGACCGCCTACGCGACGCTCGCGCCGACCGTGTTCGAGTTCCACGATCATCCGGTCGCGGCGCGGCTGCTCAAACGCGCGGCACTCGAAATAGAGCGTCTGGTCTCGGCGCTGGATAAGTCGGGCGCGTTGCCAGTCGCGTTGTGCGGCGGACTTGCCGTGCCGTACGAGCCGTTCGTGCCGGCCGCGTTGCGGGAACGGGTACGAGCGCCGCGCGCGGATTCGGCGGCGGGCGCGCTCGAACTGGCGCGGCGCGCGGCGTCCGCATTCGGGGCTGCCTGCAGACCGGCGCGATAAAATACTGAGCTTTGCGGCACCACAAAGGCAGTCATGTACTCGGTCATCGCTACTGATCTCGACGGTACGCTTCTCAACAGCGACCATCAGCTGGACCCCTTCACCGCTGAAACCGTGCGCACGCTGGCGGCGCGCGGTGTGCCCATCATCATCGCGACGGGCCGGCACTACCGCGACGTCGCAGGCATTCGCGATCTGCTCGGCGTCGACGCCTATCTGATCACGTCGAACGGTGCGCGCGTGCATGCGCCCGGCGACGAACGCATCTACTCGCGCGACCTCGATCCCGCCGCCGTGCGCCGACTCGTGCAGCCGGATCTCGCGGGCGCGCATGGGCGCGTCATCGTCAATCTGTTCGCCGACGACGCCTGGCTCATCGACCGCCACGCGCCCGAACTGCTGGTCTTTCACCAGGATTCAGGCTTCAAGTACGAGGTGATGGATCTGCGCGAGCATGATGGCGAGAACATCGCGAAAGTGCTGTATATCGGCGATCCGGCCGATCTGAAGGAAATCGCCGCGAATCTCGAGCGGGAATTCGGCGACTCGCTCTACGTCACGTATTCGCTGCCGGATTGCCTCGAAGTGATGACGTCGGACGTATCAAAAGGACGGGCGCTGCGTTTCGTGCTGGAGCGGCTCGATGTCGATACCGCGCAGTGCGTCGCGTTCGGCGACAACATGAACGATATCGACCTGCTCGAAACTGCCGGGCATCCGTTCATGATGAACAACGCGAACCCCGATCTCATCAAGCGGCTGCCGAACGTGCCGCGCGTCGGGAACAACTTCGAGGCCGGCGTCGCGCACCATTTGCGCAAGCTGTTCAGTATCCGCGACGAGCTGGCGTCGCCGGGACAGACGCCCGACTGAGCGTCCGTGGCGCCGGGCCGCCGGGTTCGCCGGCGGCGCTTTGCGCTTATCCGCGGTGGCCCCAGTTGTTGCCGTAGCCGCGGTGGTTCCAGCCGGCGCGGTCATAGCGGCCATAGTCGTGGTCGTAGCCACGGTGCCAGCGCGGCGCTTCATGGCGATAGTACGGCGCGCCATACGCCGGCACCGCAGGACGCACGTACACCGGAGCCGGCGCCACGTAAGCCGGCGCGCCGAGCGAAACGCCGATGTGCAGATCGCTATGAGCCTGAGCCGCTCCCACAGCACCGATTGCAAGGCCGGTCGCGACGAGCATTTGGGTGACGATGCGCTTCATTGTCTTTCTCCTTTAAGGCGACGTGTGTCGCATGAGTTCAATGTAAGCGCCCGCCGTCTTACATGCTTCGAGGACTTGTTACGGTGTGCAAGGGCGGCGTAAGGGACGCGGGAAGCGGACTTGATCGGGCGATATCGCTGAACGCCTTACCGGGCGGCGCTTTCGCGTCATCCTGTTTCGTGGCGAAAAGGGCGCCGAGACAATTCATAAGCAGGCTGCGTAATTCGGCATTACATTTGTCGCGCCCGTTTAATCATTCGAAGGGGCGCCGTGGCGCAAAAACAAAAACGGGCGCCTGTCGCGCCCGTTTTCCTTTACTGCTGATTTTTCCGCCGACGCTTATTTCTGGCGCGTCAGAGCCGGATAAAGCACGCCCGCGAGAATGGCACCGACGATCGGCGCGATCCAGAACAGCCACAGTTGGTCGAGCGCCCAGCCGCCGACGAAGAACGCCTGGTCGACGAGCGCGCCGGATTCACCGACGTATTGGTGACCGGAATCGAAATCAGGTGAATGAGCGTCAGGCACAGGCCGATCGCGAGCGGCGCGAAGCCTTTCGGCGCGCGGTCGTCGGTGGCGCCGAGGATCACGAACAGGAAGAAGAACGTCATCGCGACTTCGCAGACCAGCGCCGCCGCCATCGAGAAATGACCCGGCGAGTGTTCGCCGAAGCCATTCGCGGCAAATCCGCTCGACGCGAATTCGAAGTTCGGGTTGCCCGTGGCGATCAGGTAGATGACCCATGCGCCGAGCGTCGCGCCGATCACTTGCGCGGCGATGTACGGCACGAGATCGCGCACCGGGAAGCGGCCAGCCGTCGCGAGACCGATGCTCACAGCCGGATTCAGGTGGCAACCGGAAACGTGACCGATGGCGTAGGCCATCGTGAGCACCGTGAGACCGAATGCCAGCGAAACGCCGGCGAAACCGATGCCGAGTTGAGGAAAGGCAGCGGCGAGCACGGCGCTTCCGCAGCCGCCCAGCACGAGCCAGAAAGTACCGAAAACTTCAGCGCCGAGACGCTTCGACAAATGCATGATTCTGCCTTCGTGAAAGAATGAAAAGCCGTTGATTTAAAACAAGAACGCGTGGCGCGCTTGCGCAGCGGAGTTTAAGCGCGGAGTCTTTTGCGAACTGTCAAAAATGGTCGATCGGCTCTCGATTCACGGGCATCGGACTGGACTTCGGATTCTTCCTTATGGGCGGGGAAAGCGCAGCGCCCGAAGGGCGCGTGCATAAAAAAATGCCGCCCGGCAGCGGGCGGCATTCGATGCGATTTTGACAAACAGGCGGCGGTATCAGCCGACTGCAACCTGACGCAGCACCGGGCGCTTCGCGGCCTGGAGCATCGCGGTATAGCTCTCGACGTAGTTCTGCGCCATCGTGTGTGCGCTGAATCGGCGTTCGAACTGCGCGCGGATTTCGGTGCGCGACAGCTCATCGAGACGTTGCAGCGCGCCGACTGCGCCCGGCACGTCTTCGCAGATAAAGCCCGTCACGCCGTGATCGATCACTTCAGGCACCGAGCCACGGTTGAACGCGATCACCGGCGTACCGCAGGCCATCGCCTCGATCATCACCAGACCGAACGGCTCGTTCCAGTCGATCGGGAAGAGCAGCGCCTTCGCGCCCGACAGGAATTCCGGCTTCTGCGCCTCGGTGATCTCGCCGATGAACTCGACATGCGCCTGCGAGAGCAGCGGCTCGATCGTCGACTTGAAGTATTCCTGATCGGCCTTGTCCACCTTGGCGGCGATCTTCAGCGGCAGACCGCTCTGTGCCGCGATCCTGATCGCCAGATCGGCGCGCTTCTCCGGGCAGATGCGGCCCAGGAAGGCGAGATATTCCGGCTTCTTGTGCGGCTGCGGCGTCAGCAGTTCGTTCGGCAGACCGTGATAAACCGTGTTCAGCCAGTTCGCCTGCGGCAGCGGGCTGCGCTGGTTATCCGAGATCGAAATGACGTTCGCCTTGGTGAACGTGTTGAAGATCGGCTGCAGTTCCGGCAGGTCGAGGCGGCCGTGCAGCGTCGTCACGAACGGCGTGTCCATCTGCGTGAACAGCGGGAACGGCATGTAGTCGAGGTGAAAGTGCAGCACGTCGAACTCGTGGGCGCGCTGGCGGACGGTTTCGAGCAACAGCATGTGCGGCGCGAGCGCGTCGCGCACGGTCGGGTCGAGACGC
The DNA here is from genome assembly GCF_023631085.1 of Caballeronia sp. INML1. Lineage (NCBI taxonomy): Bacteria > Pseudomonadati > Pseudomonadota > Betaproteobacteria > Burkholderiales > Burkholderiaceae > Caballeronia > Caballeronia sp. INML1. The sequence continues at coordinate 140,023 of NZ_JALQDT010000001.1, forward strand.
AACGCACGCGGCCACACCGCGTCGAGCGTCGCCTTGGTTTGGGAATCGCCGCTTGCGAACAAGGTTACATCGTGGCCGAGCTCGACGAGCGCATCGGTCAGATAAGACACGACGCGTTCAGTGCCGCCGTAAAACTTCGGAGGTACTGCTTCGTGCAACGGTGCAATTTGTGCGATTCGCATAACGTGACTCTCCATGTAGGTAAGGCATTGCAGTCACGCTCCGGTCGAGCGCTCAACACATGCCATTCGGGCGGGCTGCGTGATGGTGTAGACGCCGCCCGAGATCGGCCCGGAGCTGAAAACCATCGCGACCGGGTTATCCCTTACTGCCCATTATCGGTATCGAGAGCGGCATTTCACGTCATTTTTCAATCGCTTATCGTTGTTACAGCGCGATACATGTGCTGTTACGAAGTCAAAAATTGCACCGAAAAAGACGTTGTCGACGGATTTGAAGCGTGAAACACACCGCGGGTTTTAGGAAGCAATTCCCGTTCCCGAGCGGAGGACGTTGCTCGTATTGTCTCTCCGGCACGCCCGGCCTCGATAAAACGAAATTACGGCATTAAGTCAGACGAAATAAATGCCGATATTCCTGTCTGCCGATCGGCAATCGGCGGGCTCGGCGTGTAAGAAATATTCCTACATGAATCTTCGCGAAACTCCGTCTTCTCGTCGGAAGGTTTGTCCGACAGGCGCGGCCGCGAGCATCGGCGACAATCGAAGCGAAACCAGACAACGTGCGCGGGGCCGCATTCGCTGTCCTTTGCGAATTCGAGCAAACGTTCCCGCCGGGCCTGACCAGCCAAAGTATCGATTCGGGGAAAACATGACGATCAGCAATACGAGTACGCTCGCGGAAATCCGCGAGGTGAATCTGTCGTACTTGCTCCTCGCACAGCGGCTCCTTCAGGAAGACCGCGTTTCGGCGATGTATCGCCTCGGGCTTTCCGAGCAGGTCGCGCAAGTGCTGACCTCACTCACGCTCGCCCAGGCGGTGAAAGTCGCGTCGTCGAGCCATTTGCTGTGCCGCTTTCGTTTCGACGACCACACGCTTCTCTCATCGCTCGCCGACAAGGAGAAGAGCGCTGCGCTCGCGCACGCCCATGCAGCGATCCTGCTGGCCGACGGTCCCGTCGAGCAGATCGCCTGAATCGCCCGCGAAAATAGATGGCGACGAAAAGCGTGGTCGGGGAAGTCCGCGAAATCACCCTGGCGATCGAGTTGATTGAGCTGGGCGCGCGGCTGCAACTGCTCGAAGCGGAAACGAGCCTGTCGCGCGACCGTCTCATCAAGCTCTACAAGGAGCTCAAGGGCGCGTCGCCGCCCAAGGGCATGCTGCCGTTCTCGACGGACTGGTTCATGACCTGGCAGCCGAACATTCATTCGTCGCTGTTTCACGGCATCTACCGGTTCATCGACCAGCACGGCGGCGCCGGAGGCACGCAGAGCACCATCCAGGCGATCGTGAAAAGCTACCGCCTCTATCTGGAGCATGCCGCGCTTTATGGCGACGAGCCCGTGCTGTCGCTCACGCGCGCGTGGACACTCGTGCGCTACTTCGAATCCGGGATGTTGCAGACGAACGCCTGCACGCGCTGCGGCGGGCGCTTCGTCGCGCACGCTTATGATCTGCGCACGGGTTATGTCTGCGGTCTGTGCCAGCCGCCGTCGCGCGCGGGCAAGACGCGCAAGGCGGTTGCATCCTCCGGCGCTCAGGCGTCTGCGCCGCGCATCGCGGCCTGAAGCCGCTTGCAGCGCAGCCCCGCTTCCACGCGGGGTTTACCGTTTGCCGTCCCCGCCGATTTGCCCCCAAAGTTTTTCAGTCGAGTGCCGTAAACCACTTAACGGCGGTCTTACCGCATCAAAACGTGAGGACTCGACTGTGCTGATTTTCGTTGGATCGCTCGTGACATTGCTGTCCGTCTTTGGCGGTTACGCGCTCGAAGGCGGGCACCTTGGCGCGCTCATGCAGCCGGTCGAGATTCTGATGATCGGGGGCGCGGGCGTCGGCGCGTTCATCCTCGGCAATAACGTCAAGACCATCAAGGCGACCATTCAGGTCCTCCCGACGCTCTTCAAGGGCGCGAAGTACGACAAGAACATGTACATGGAGCTGATGGGCCTGCTCTATGTGCTGCTGGCGAAGGCGCGCAAGGAAGGCACGCTCGCGCTCGAGGCGGATATCGAAGATCCGTCGAAGAGCCCGGTCTTCAGCCAGTACCCCAGGATTCTCAACGATCACCACATCGTCGAATTTCTGACGGATTATCTGCGCCTCATGGTCAGCGGCAACATGAACGCGTTCGAGATCGAAAGCCTGATGGACGAGGAGATCGAGACGCATCACGTCGAGGGCGAGGCGCCCGCGCACGCGCTGACGAAGGTCGGCGACGCGATGCCCGCGTTCGGCATCGTCGCGGCGGTGATGGGCGTCGTGCACACGATGGCCTCCGCCGACCAGCCGCCCGCGATTCTCGGCGAGATGATCGCGCAGGCGCTCGTCGGCACCTTCCTCGGCATTCTTCTTTCCTACGGTTTCATCGGACCGCTCGCGAACGTCGCGGAGCAGCGCGTCGCGGAGCAGACCAAGATGTTTCAGTGCATCAAGGTGACGATCCTCGCGAGCCTGAACGGTTACGCGCCCGCGATCGCGGTGGAGTTCGGCCGCAAGGTGCTGTTCTCGACGGAACGTCCGTCGTTCTCCGAGCTGGAAGAACACGTGCGCCGGGTCAAGTCGAAGTGACCGGAGCACAGCGATGAGCAACGACAGCGAACGCCCCATCTTCATCAAGCGCGTGGTCGCCGGCAAGAAGGGTCATCACGGCGGCGCGTGGAAGCTCGCGTACGCGGACTTCATGACCGCGATGATGGCGTTCTTCCTGCTGATGTGGCTGCTTTCGTCGACATCGCCGGTGCAGCGGCGCGGCATCGCCGAGTACTTCAACATGCCGCTCAAGGCCGCGATGGTCGGCGGCAAGAGCGTCGGCATGGACAACAGCATCATCACCGGCGGCGGGCGCGACATCTCCAGCAACGAAGCGGGTTCGGCGCGCAGGTCCGATGGCAGCACGCAACTCGCGCAGCGCGCCTCGTCCGACACCGACGAGCAACTGCTCAAGGCCGCGCAAGGCGAACTGGAGCGACGCGAGCAGGTGCGCCTGCACGATCTTCAGGTGAAGCTGATGGCGGCGATCGAGGCCAATCCGACGCTGCACCAGTTCAAGCAGCAAATCCGCATCGAGTCGACGCAGCAGGGCTTGCGCATCGAAATCGTCGATACCCAGAAGCGCCCCATGTTCGCGCTCTCCAGCGACGCCGTGCAGCCTTATATGCGCGACATCCTGCGCGAGATCGGCAGAACGCTGAACGACGTGCCGAACCGCATCGTCGTGCAGGGACACACCGACGCCGTGAAGTACGCGGGCGGCGAAAAGGGCTACAGCAACTGGGAACTGTCGGCGGACCGCGCGAACGCGTCGCGGCGAGAGCTGGTCGCGGGCGGCATGGACGAAGCGAAAGTCATGCGCGTGCTCGGACTCGCCTCCACGCAGAACCTGAACAAGAAAGATCCGCTCGACCCGGAGAACCGGCGCATCAGCGTCATCGTGCTCAATCGCAAGACTGAAATGTCGATGCTGCGCGACGACGGCTCCCCGGGCGCCACGCTCGACAACGGCACGGATGCGCAAGGCAAGCCATCGGCCTCGTTCGGCTTCATCGGCGGTAGCGCGGCCAGGCCTGCGGCGCGGTGAGCAAATTCCCCGAAAAACAGGCTCAAGACTCGGCACGTTTCGACCGTCATCACGGCAAGAGACAAACATGATCAAAAACATTCTGGCAATCGACGATTCAGCCGCGATGCGGCAAATCCTCTCGGCGACGCTGGCGACGGCGGGTTACGAAGTGACCGTCGCGTCGGACGGCGACGAAGGGCTGGAGTGGGCGCTCGCGGAGCACTTCGATCTCGTCCTGACCGACCAGCACATGCCGGGCAGAAGCGGGCTCGATCTGATCGTGGCGCTGCGCGCGAACCGCGCCTACCGGGCGACGCCGATTCTGGTCCTCACGACCGAAGGCGGTGAGCCGTTCAAGGACGCGGCGCGCTCGGCGGGCGCGACGGGCTGGATCGAGAAACCGCTCGATCCGGACCTGCTGACCGAACTGGTTGCCGCGCTCTCTGAAGACACGCAGCACTGAACTGAACTGAAGCGAAAGCCAAAGACAACCCGCGCACGAACGCGCCGATGGTGACTCAAGCATGACACTCGACATTACCCAGTTCTATCAAACCTTCTTCGACGAAGCGGATGAACTGCTCGCGCAGATGGAGCAACTGCTGCTCGTTCTGGACATCGCGAATCCGGACCCGGAAGATCTCGCGGCGATCTTTCGCGCGGCGCATTCGATCAAGGGCGGCGCGGCGACATTCGGCTTCACCGCGCTCACCGAAACGACGCACATCCTCGAATCGCTGCTGGACCGGGCGCGTAACAACGAGCTCGTCCTGCGCCGCGACATGATCGACACGTTCCTCGCGACGAAGGACGTGCTCTCGGATCAGCTTGCCGCTTATCGCGCGAGCGCGGAGCCGGATGCGGCCGCGGCCGCGGCGATCTGCGCAAAGCTGGAACGCCTGAAGAACGAGCACGCCGAAGGCGGCCAGGCGAGCCAGATCGAGCCGCCCGCGCTGCCGGGCACGGAGAACGAAGCGGCAAGCAAAGCGGCGACCATGAACGCCGCGCCCGCCTACGAAGGCCCGAACGCGCCGCCCGTGCATGTGATCGCGCAGGCGACGGACGCGATCGAGGACGACGGCAACTGGGACGGCGCGTTCGAGCTGACCGATGGGAACACGAATGCAGGAGCCGCTGCCGGCACGCCGGCGGCGGAAGCAGGACCCCACCTGAAAATTACGCTACGGGGGGTGGGCGAGAAGGACCTGGCGACTCTGATCGAGGAGCTGGGGAATCTGGGAAGCATCGTCGGAGACAAGAAGACGGACGCCGAGTATGTGGTTTGGCTCGACTCGGACGTCCCGGCCGACGATATCGTCGCCGTGTGCTGCTTCGTGATCGACGAAACGCAGATCACGATCGGCCGTGGCGACGCGGCGGCGCAATCCGCCGAAGCAGCGCCAGCAGTACCGGCAGTGCAACCCACGCTACACGAGGAGCCGAAGCAATCGCAGGCGCACGCAGCGCCCGCATCCGCGGCTGGCAAGGAAGCAGTGAAAGAAGAATCGGCGGCGGCGGCGGGCTTGCAGGTCCCGTCCGCTGCCCAACCGACGAAATCCGCGGCGAGCGACGCCGAGAAGAAAGGGCGCCCGCAGGCCGCCGCATCGGCGGAAGGCAGCTCGATTCGCGTCGGCGTGGAGAAGGTCGATCAGCTCATCAATCTGGTGGGCGAGCTCGTCATCACGCAGGCGATGCTCGCGGAAACCACGAGCACGTTCGATCCCGCCTTGCACGACCGTCTTTTCAACGGCATGGCGCAGCTCGAGCGCAACGCGCGCGACCTGCAAGAGGCCGTCATGTCCATCCGCATGATGCCGATGGATTACGTATTCAGCCGCTTCCCGCGCCTCGTGCGCGACATCGCCGGCAAGCTCGGCAAGGAAGTGGAGCTCGTCACGTTCGGTCAGGCGACCGAGCTCGACAAGAGCCTGATCGAGCGCATCATCGATCCGCTCACGCACCTCGTGCGCAACTCGCTCGATCACGGCATCGAGACCGTGGAAGCGCGCCGCGCGGCGGGCAAGTCCACCACCGGCCAGCTCGTGCTGTCGGCGGCGCATCACGGCGGCAACATCGTCATCGAAGTGAGCGACGACGGCGCCGGCCTGCGCCGCGACAAGATTCTCGCGAAGGCGCAGAAGCAGGGCATGCAGGTTTCCGAGTCCATGAGCGACGAAGAAGTCTGGCAACTCATCTTCATGCCGGGCTTCTCGACCGCCGAACAGGTGACCGATATTTCCGGCCGCGGCGTCGGCATGGACGTGGTGAAGCGCAACATCCAGTCGATGGGCGGCCATGTCGAAATCATGTCGCGCCAGGGCGCGGGCACGACGACGAAGATCGTGCTGCCGCTCACGCTCGCGATTCTCGACGGCATGTCGGTGAAGGTCGGCAACGAGATCTTCATTCTGCCGCTGAACTTCGTGATGGAGTCGCTGCAGCCGGTCGCCGAAGACATCTACACGGTCGCGAACGGCGAGCGCGTCGTGCGTGTGCGCGGCGAATATCTGCCGCTCGTCGCGCTGCATCGCGTGTTCGACGTCGAAGGCGCGCGCACCGAGCCCACGCAGGGCATCGTCACCATCATGCAGACGGAAGGACGCCGCTTTGCGATGCTGATCGACGAGCTCGTCGGCCAGCAGCAGGTCGTCGTCAAGAACCTCGAAACGAATTACCGCAAGGTGCACGGCATTTCCGCCGCGACCATCCTGGGCGACGGCAGTGTGGCGCTGATCGTCGACGTGGCCGCGCTCAACCGCGAATCGCGCGCACAGCACGGCGCGCACTCTCACTAACACCATCAGACCAACGACAGGCCAAAAGGGAGCTCTCGTGGCAGACATTCAATCGATTCAAAACGCATCGCAGACCGGCACCATGCGTCGCGACGCCCAGCACGCCGAAGCCGCCGGACAGGAATTCCTCGTGTTCACGCTCGGCGCCGAGGAATACGGCATCGACATTCTGAAGGTGCAGGAAATTCGCGGCTACGACAACGTTACACGCATCGCGAATGCGCCCGCGTTCATCAAGGGCGTGATCAACCTGCGCGGCATCATCGTGCCGATCGTCGACATGCGCATCAAGTTCAATCTGGGCCGCGTCGAGTACGACAACCAGACGGTCGTGATCATCCTGAACGTCGCGCATCGCGTGGTCGGCATGGTGGTCGACGGCGTGTCGGACGTGCTCACGCTCACGCAGGAGCAGGTCATGCCCGCGCCCGAATTCGGCGGCACGCTGGCGACGGAATATCTGACGGGCCTCGGCACCGTCGACGGCCGCATGCTGATCCTGATGGACATCGAAAAGCTCATGACGAGCCGCGAGATGGAGTTGATCGACTCCGTCGCCGCATAACGAGCGAAGCGAGAAAGAAGCCATGCTGAAGAAGTTGTCGATCCGCACGACGCTCACGCTCGTTGCCTTGCTGTTCACCGGATGCGCGGCGCTGATCGGCGCGCTCGCGCTCACCGGGCTCAACTCCGCCGGCGCATCGCTTGCGTCGCTCGCGCAGGAAGACCTGGTCGCGATGCGCGCGCTGTCGGAAACGTCGTCGTATTTGTTGCGCTCGCGCATCACGCTCGACCGCGTGCGCTCGCTCACCGAAGCGGGCAGCACGGAAGAAGCGAAGAAGGCGATCGATCGCGGCCAGTATCTGCTCGACAAGAGCAACGAAAACTGGAAGCTCTACCTCGACACGCCGAAGCCGATGCTGCCGAAGGAAACGCTCGACGCGCTCGTGACTCAACGCGACGCGCTCGTGAAGACCGGCGTGGAGCCGGAATTCGCCGCAATCCGTGCGAACGACATGGCCGCGTATCACGCGATCGCCGACACGAAGATCAGCCCGATGTTCGTCTCGTTCGATCAGGCGGTGACGGCCGCGGTGGCGTCGCATCAGGAGCACGCGGAACGTTCGCGCACGAGCACGGCTTCGCATATCGCGGCGCTCAACATGGCGATCGGCGCGGTGCTCGTGCTCGCGGTGCTGATGCTGATCGGCACCCGCATGGCGCTCTCGAGCCTCATCGTCAAGCCGATCAACGATGCCGTCGATCACTTCGACCGCATCTCGCGCGGCGATCTCACGCAGTCCGCGCACACCGACCGGACCAACGAAATCGGCCGCCTGTTCGCGGGCATCGAACGCATGCGCGGCAACCTGACCGCGATGGTCGGCTCGGTGCATCGCGGCGCGGAATCGATCGATGTCGGCGCGCATGAAATCGCGAGCGGCAACACGGATCTGTCGCAGCGCACGGAGGAGCAGGCGGCGTCACTGCAGGAAACGGCGTCGAGCATGGAAGAGCTGACGAGCACCGTGAAGCAGAACGCCGACAACGCACGCCAGGCGAGCCAGCTCGCGGTGAGCGCATCGGATATCGCGTCGCGGGGCGGCGCGGTCGTGGAGCAGGTCGTCGAGACGATGCACGCGATCGCGTCGAGCTCGAGCAAGGTCGTCGACATCATCGGCGTGATCGAAGGCATCGCGTTCCAGACCAACATTCTCGCGTTGAACGCGGCCGTCGAAGCGGCGCGTGCGGGCGAGGAAGGCCGCGGCTTCGCGGTGGTCGCAGGTGAAGTGCGCTCGCTCGCGCAACGCAGCGCGGCGGCGGCAAAGGAGATCAAGGCACTGATCGGCGATTCGGCCGCGAAGGTCGACAGCGGCACGGAACTCGTCGCGCGCGCCGGCCAGACCATGGGCGAGATCGTGCAGGCGGTGCGCCGCGTGACCGACATCATGGGCGAAATCAGCGCGGCGTCCGAAGAGCAGTCCGACGGCATCGAGCAGGTCAACCGCGCCGTCACGCAGATGGACAGCGTGACGCAGCAGAACGCCGCGCTCGTCGAGCAGGCGGCGGCGGCCGCGGCGTCGCTCGAAGAGCAGACGCGCCAGTTGAAGGACGTGGTCGCGCAATGGCGCCTCGAAAGCGCGGCGCCGGTGCGCGCGAGCGCATCGACGGCGGCGGCGCGCATCAAGGCGTCGGCACCGGCGGCGCGCATCGAGCCTTCGGCTGTTCCCGCGCCGACAGTCGAAAAGCGCGTGACGCCCGCAGGAAACGCGAAAGTTGCGCCGGAAGCGGCCGTTATCAAGGAAGCAGGCAAGCCCGCCAGCAAGCCGACGGTCAAGCCCGCCAGCGTCGTGAAGTCCGCACCCGCGCCGCGCGCCAAGGCGACGACCGCCGACGACGGCGACTGGGAAACCTTCTAACCGAATCCGAAACGAACACGGCCATGCAGGCATCGCGCATCAGGATCGAAAGCCGGCGTTTCATCGAAACGCACGGCGCGCGCGAGTCCGCATGGCCACGCGCGAAGAACGCGCCCCATCCGGCGCCGCTAAGGGTGTCAAGGAAGCACGAAACATCATGATGGCAACGCGCAACCCGCGCATCGAGCTGGCCGCCAGTGTGCGCGGTCCGGAAGTCGAGCGCGATTTCGAATTCACGACGGCGGACTTTGCCCGCATCCGCGAGCTGATTCATCGGCGCGCGGGCATCTCGCTGTCGGATCACAAACGCGACATGGCGTACAGCCGCCTCGCGCGCCGACTGCGCGCCTGCGGCATCGACACGTTCAGGCAGTATCTCGATCGCCTCGAAACGAACGACGACAACGCCGAGTGGGAAGCGTTCGTCAATGCGCTCACCACGAACCTCACGGCGTTCTTTCGCGAGTCGCATCACTTTCCGATTCTCGCGGAGTTCGTGAAACGTCGGCAGCAGCCGTTCTCTGTGTGGTGCTCGGCGGCATCGACGGGCGAGGAGCCGTATTCCATCGCGATGACGCTCGTCGAAGCGCTGGGCGAGCACGCGGCGCGCCAGTGCACGGTGTTCGCGAGCGACATCGACAGCCAGGTGCTCGCGAAGGCCGAAGCGGGCGTGTATTCGCTCGATCAGGTGAAGGCGTTGTCCGTCGAGCGGCTCAAGCGTTTCTTCCTGAAGGGCACGGGTTCGCACGCGGGGCTCGTGAAAGTGCGCCCCGAACTGCGCGCGATGGTGAACTTCGGCCGCGTCAATCTGACGGATGCGCGCTACGACGTGAAAGGCCCGTTCGACGCGATCTTCTGCCGCAACGTGATGATCTACTTCGACAAGCCGACGCAAGGGCAAGTGCTTTCGCGCTTCGAACCGCTGATGAAGCCGGGCGCGCTGTTGTTCGCGGGGCATTCGGAGAACTTCACGTATGTATCGCAGGCGTTCAGGCTGCGCGGGCAGACCGTGTACGAGCTGTCGCGCGACCTGAAGCCGACGGCAAAGCCGCAGCGCGCGCTCGCTGGGGAGGCGGCATGAGCGGACTGCCGATCGCGTCGAATCTCTATTTCGACAATCATTTCAAGAAGCCGGGCGTAAAGCTCCTGCCGAACGAGTTCTACATGACGAGCGAGGACATGGTGCTCGTCACCGTGCTCGGGTCGTGCGTGGCGGCGTGCATCAATGACCGCACGGCGGGCATCGGCGGAATGAATCACTTCATGCTGCCCGACGACGGTTCCGACGCGTCGCATGCATCGTCCGATTCGATGCGCTACGGCGCCTACGCGATGGAAGTGCTCATCAACGAGCTCATCAAGCGCGGCGGCCGGCGCGAGCGCTTCGAAGCGAAAGTGTTCGGCGGCGGCGCGGTGCTCGCGGGCATGACGACCATCAATATCGGCGATCGCAATTCGGAGTTCGTGCGGCGCTATCTCGCCCTGGAGAAGATTCGCATCGTCGCCGAGGATTTGCAGGGCATGCATCCGCGCAAGGTCGCGTTCATGCCGCGCTCGGGCCAGGTGATGGTCAAGAAGCTGAAGACCGCGCACGATCCGATCGTGGTCGAACGCGAGCAGGCGCTCGTGCAGCGCACGCCGGAAGAGCGCGCCGAGCGGCTTGCGAAGGCGCGTGCGCGCGTCGAATTGTTTCAGTCGAACGCGACGGTCGCGAAGCCGCGCGCGGAGTTGTTCACGGCGCAGGGCAAGCCGCGCGCGGAACTGTTCACATCGCGCATGAAGACCGTGGAGGAAGCATGACACTCACCCACGCAACGAATACGAAGGCGCAGGCCGTGCCGACGATCAAGGTGCTGTGCGTCGACGACTCGGCGCTCGTGCGCAGCCTGATGACCGAGATCATCAATTCGCAGCCCGACATGCACGTGTGCGCGACCGCGCCGGACCCGCTCGTCGCGCGCGAGCTGATCAAGCTGCACAACCCGGACGTGCTCACGCTCGATGTCGAAATGCCGCGCATGGACGGCCTCGATTTTCTCGAGAAGCTGATGCGCCTGCGGCCGATGCCGGTCGTGATGGTGTCGTCGCTGACCGAGCGCGGCAACGAAATCACGCTGCGCGCGCTGGAGCTCGGCGCGGTCGATTTCGTCACGAAGCCGAAGGTCGGCATTCGCGACGGCATGCTCGACTACGCCGAAAAGCTCGCGGACAAGATTCGCGCCGCGTCGCGCGCCCGCGTGAAGCAGACCACGCACGCGGCGGGCGCGCCGTCGAACGCGGCTGCGCACAAGCCCGCGCCGCATTTCAACAATCCGCTCGTGTCGACGGAAAAGCTCGTGATCGTCGGGGCTTCGACGGGCGGCACGGAAGCCATCCGCGAAGTGCTCGTGCCGCTGCCGCCCGATGCGCCCGCGGTGCTGATCGCGCAACACATGCCGCCGGGCTTCACGAAGTCGTTCGCGCAGCGCCTGAACGGCCTGTGCCGTATCACCGTGAAGGAAGCGGAGCACGGCGAGCGCGTGCTGCCGGGTCACGCCTATATCGCGCCGGGCCACGCGCATCTGGTGCTCGCGCGAAGCGGGGCGAACTATGTCGCGCATCTGTCGGATGCACCGCCGGTAAACCGGCATCGGCCGTCGGTCGACGTGCTGTTCCGCTCGGCGGCGCAGCACGCGGGCAAGAACGCCATCGGCGTGATCCTGACCGGCATGGGCCGCGACGGCGCCGCCGGTCTGCTCGACATGCAGCAGGCGGGCGCATACACGCTCGCGCAGGACGAAGCGAGCTGCGTGGTGTTCGGCATGCCGCGCGAAGCAATTGCAATGGGCGGCGCAAGCGAAGTCGCGCCGCTCTCTGAAATGAGCCGGCGCGTGATGGCGCGCCTTGCCTCGATGGGCGAACGCGTGCAGCGCGTCTGAACTTTTTGGATTTAAGCGGCGCGGCCGCGTTGAGAACTCAAGGGAGTAAAGATGGACAAGAACATGAAGATCCTCGTCGTCGACGATTTTCCGACGATGCGCCGTATCGTGCGTAACCTGCTCAAGGAACTGGGCTACGGCAACGTCGACGAAGCCGAAGACGGCGCGGCGGGTCTCGCACGCCTGCGCGGCGGCGGCTTCGACTTCGTGATCACCGACTGGAACATGCCGAACCTCGACGGCCTTTCGATGCTGCAGCAGATCCGCGCGGACGCGGCGCTCGCGCATCTGCCGGTGCTGATGGTGACGGCGGAGTCGAAGAAGGAAAACATCATCGCGGCGGCGCAAGCGGGCGCGAACGGTTATGTGGTGAAGCCCTTCACGGCCGCCACGCTCGACGAGAAGCTCACCAAGATTCTCGAGAAGATGGCCAAAGCCGGGAGCTGATCGTGAACGATCTGACCACTGAATTCGCAGCCGCGGTTGCCGAAAGCGAAGGCGATCCGTCGAGCGATCGCATCCTCGCGCGCATCGGGCAACTGACGCGCACCTTGCGCGACTCGATGCGCGAGCTCGGCCTCGACAAGCAGGTCGAAGCCGCCGCGCAAGCCGTGCCCGACGCGCGCGACCGGTTGAAATACGTCGCGACGATGACGGAGCAGGCCGCCGAGCGCGCGCTCAACGCGATCGAGCTCGCGAAGCCCGTGCAGGAAGCGATGCAGACGGAGGCGCAGTCGCTCGATGCGCGCTGGGCCAAATGGTACGAGGCGCCGCTCGCGCAGGGCGAAGCGGGCGAGCTTCTCGCGCAGACGCGCACGTTCCTGCAAAGCGTGCCCGAGCGGACCCAGGCGACCAACGCGCAGCTGCTCGAAATCATGCTCGCGCAGGACTTTCAGGATCTGACCGGGCAGGTGATCAAGAAGATCACGGACGTCGTGTATCTGATCGAGCAACAATTGCTGGGTGTGTTGCTCGAAAATATCGCGCCAGAGCGGCGCGAGCAGTTCGCGGCATCGGCGGCGGCGTTGATGTCATCGGCGACCGGCAGTCCGGAAGGCCTGCTCAACGGACCGCAGATCAATCCGGAAGGGCGCAGCGACGTCGTGCAGGATCAATCGCAAGTGGACGATCTGCTCGCGAGTCTCGGCTTCTGAGGCGTTTCGTAAGTAGCCGTCAATTCGACGTACGCAGCGTTGCAAAGTCACGCGAAGCGCATACCATTGCGCTTCGCGTTTTTTATTGTGTGCGCTCGCGAACGTTTGGTCTATTCCTCGTGGCTGGCATACTGGCGATATCCCGTGCTCGAAAAAACAGGGACGAATTCCAGTGGCGCATCTGTCACTTAATCGTCAAGAGCCGGCCGCGAGCAGAGGCGCGCGGGCAATCAGTAACCCAGAGGAGGCCCAGTGAAGGCACCGAAGCAATCCCGTCATGGGCATCTTGTAAGCGCGCTCGCGTTCGTCGCCGGCGCGTTGAGCGTGTGCGCAGCCGCACCCGCCTATGCAGTGCTCGGCGGCGAGCCGATGAACGCGCCGCAGGGCGCCACCGCTGAATCCACGAAAGCGGTCGCGCGCGCAGCGGTCGCAAGCGGTGCGTCGAACGCATCGGCGACATCGGCGTCGAACTACACCGTTCGCTCGACCACGCTCGCGAGCGGCACGATCGTCAATGAATACCTGTCCGCGCAGGGCGTCGTGTTCGGCATCGCGTGGCATGGGCCGCGCGTGCCGGATCTAGCCAGCCTGCTCGGCAACTATTTCCCGCAGTATCAGCAGGGCCTGAAGGCGCAGCGCGCCGCACGCGGCGGCCGTGGGCCGGTGAGCGTGCAGGGTTCCGGGCTCGTCGTGGAATCGGGCGGTCACATGGGCTCGTTCGCGGGCAGCGCGTATTTGCCGCAATCGTTGCCCGCCGGCGTGTCCGCCAGCGATATCCAGTAAGCGACGGGAGTCTCAGTATGCATCGAACGACAAGCGGTGATCCCGCCATCTCTTCCTCCCGACGCGGCGGCTTCGCCCGCTGGCTCGGCGTGCTCTGTCTTTCCGTCATGCTCGCGGCGTGCGGCGGCGGCGGCGGCGACGACTCCAGTTCCAGCAGCGGCGGCTCGTCCGGCGGCGGCTCCGGCGGCGGCTCGGGTGGCGGCAGCTCGAGCACCAGCAGCGCGAACGCGCAGCCCATCGCGCCCAACGGCACGAACGCGGTGCCGATCAACGTCAACTCGGGCGTCGCGGGCTTCGTCAACATTCCGAACGTGTCGGTGACGGTGTGCGCGCCGGGCTCGTCGGTGTGCCAGCAGATCAACAACATTCAGCTCGATACAGCGTCGTTCGGCCTGCGCATTCTCGGATCGGCGGCGCAATCCGTGCTCGGCAGTCTGCCCGGTTCGCGCGCATCGAACGGCGGTCAACTCGCCGAATGCGCGGGCTTCGCCGACGGCTATACGTGGGGCACCGTGCGCACCGCCGACGTGAAGATGGGTACGGAAGTCGCGTCGAACGTGCCGATCCAGATCATCGGCGACCTCGACGCGTCGGCGGCGCCGACCGGCGATAACGGCTGTCCGTCCGGCAGCGACGAAAATACGATCGACGACATCGGCGCGAACGGCATTCTCGGCATCGGCCCGCAAACGTACGACTGCGGCAACGGATGCGTAAGCACGTCGCTCAACGCAATGTACTTCTCGTGCAATAACGGCGCGAATTGCTCGCCCGTCGCCGTGCCGCTCGCGCAGCAGGTGACGAATCCCGTCACGAAGTTCGCGGTCAACAACAACGGCGTGATCGTGCAGTTGCCGCCGGTCCCCGATAACGGCGCGGCCAGTGCGACCGGCGTGCTGATATTCGGCATCGGCACGCAGAGCAACAATTCGGTGAGCAACGTGACGAAGTACGGCACGGACCCCTACGGCGACCTGAGCGGCACCTACAAGGGGAAGACGTACAAGACGTTCTTCGACACGGGATCGAACGGCAACTTCTTCCAGGACAGCTTCCCGCTGTGCTCGAGTTCGAGTGCGTTCTATTGCCCGAGCTCGCAGCAGTCACTGTCGACGACGATCGCCGGCACGGAAGGCAACAGCGCGGTCGTGCCGTTCCTGCTCGCCAACGCGAGCACGCTGACACAGGGCAGGAGCAAGTTCGCCTTCAATAGTCTCGGCGGCCAGTTGGGCATGTCCAACTTCTTCGACTTCGGCCTGCCGTTCTTCTTCGGCAGGCATGTGTATGTCGGATACGAGTTGCCGAACAACCGGGCTTATATCGCGTTCTGATGTGCCGATGACCTGACCGGGATGATTCCGGTCAGGCGCTCCGCCAAATGAAAGACCGGCTGCGTTTTGTGCGCAGCCGGTTTTTTTTCACTCGCCCGCGCGCGGCTTGCGCGGGGCGCGCTCGGCGAGCGCGTCGTAGAGCCAGCGCGGCAACGCGTGCATCAGCGCGCCTGCTATGCGCATCTGCCAGGGAAAGGTCGCATAGCGCACCTTGCGTTCGATCGCGTCGGCGGTTTTCTCGGCGAAGCGGTCGGCGTCCATGAGAAAGGGCATCCGATACGGATTGTGCGCGGTCATCTCCGAGCGCACGTAGCCCGGCGCGATCGTGACGACGGCTACGCCAAGGGGTCGCATCTCGACGCGCAAGGCTTCGAGATATTTCGCCACCGCCGATTTCGACGCGCTGTACGCACCGCCGCCCGGCAATCCGCGCACGCCCGCGACGCTCGCAATGCCGACGAGCGTCCCGTGCCGCGCGGTTGTCATCGACGCGACGAAGGGCTCGAATGTCGCGACCATGCCGAAGTAGTTCACGTCCATCACGGCGCGGAAGGTGTCGAGATCGCCGTGGCCTGTCAGCGCGCCGCGGCTCATGCCGGCGTTCGCAATGACGATATCCGCCGCGCCGTGCTCCGCGATGAAGCGGCGCGCGGCATCGGCGAGTGCGTCGGCGTCCCGCACGTCGG
This sequence comes from Caballeronia sp. INML1, assembly GCF_023631085.1. NCBI lineage: Bacteria > Pseudomonadati > Pseudomonadota > Betaproteobacteria > Burkholderiales > Burkholderiaceae > Caballeronia > Caballeronia sp. INML1. Next base: position 155,849 of record NZ_JALQDT010000001.1, read on the forward strand.
CGGGGTAAATCGAGATGGTGCTTTGAGGATGGCGGGCCGCGAAGGCGGCGAGGGAATCGGCGCGGCGGGCAACGAGGCCGAGCACGGCCCCGCGCTTTACATATTCCTCGGCCAGTGCGAGGCCGATGCCGCTCGATGCGCCGGTGATGAAGACCTTCAGGCGAACTGCAGTCATGCCGGCGAACGGGATTACAGCTTCTTGTCGCGGACTTGCTGAACGAGGAAGTCCATCACCTGCGTCGTGCCCGGCAGGCTGTTGGTCATCGCCGGACCGGTTTCGTACTTGCCCTGCACGACGATCGTCGGCACGCCGTCGATCTTGTAATCCTGCAGCAACTTGGCGTCGCGCTGCACCGCGCTTTGCGTCGAGAACGAGTTATACGCGTCCATGTACTTCTTCGGATCGACGCCCTGCGTCTTGAGGAAGTCCGCCTGCGCCTGCGGCGTCAGCAGATAGTTCTTCTTCACGTGGATCTCGTTGAACACGGCCGGCGTGACCTTCTCGGCGACGCCGAGCGCATCGAGCGCGTGATACATCTTCGAGTGCGGGATGAAGTCGTCGCGGAACGCCACCGGCACGCGCTTGAACACCACGTCCGGGCCTTGCTTCTTCGCCCATGCCTCGATGTACGGCTCGAATTCGTTGCAGTGCGGGCAGCCGTACCAGAAGAATTCGATGACCTCGACCTTGCCTGCGGGCGACGCGATCGGCTGAGCCGCCTGCAGCACGGTGTAGTCCTTGCCTGCGGTGGGCGCGGCCATCGCCGAACTCGCGACGCTCATCGATGCGGCTGCGATGCCAAGGGAGAGAGCCAACGCGCTAAAGATTTTTTTCATGATTGAGGAGGGTACGCAATGGATACGCGACGGAACAAAAAGCAGGTGCATAAGTGGGACATACGACGCTTAAGCCACACTTAAACGCCCGGGCGCTTGCGCCTGCGCGGCCGTCTCGCGGCCGCGCACACACGCGATTTCGTTTGCTGCGTTATTGCTTCGAGAAACGGATCACGGCCGTATCGACGCCCGCGTCGGACAGCCGCTGACGCGCGGTGTTCATGTCCTCGAACTTCGCGAACGGCCCGATGCGCACGCGATAGTACGTCACACCGCCCGCATCGCGCTGCGTGACCTTCGATTCGAAGCCCTGGAAGCCGAGACGCGCGCGCTGCTGCTCGGCATCCGCCTGGGTCTTGTATGCGCCCACTTGCAGGAAATAACCGGTGTTCGGTTCGCCGGGCGCGGGCGGCGTGGCCTTCGCCGTAGCGGGCGCCGAGCCGCCCTTCGGCGGCGTGGCGTTGGCGTTGCTCGTTGCGTTCGGCGCGCTTTCGGGCTTCTTCGCGGGCGTCGTGCTCGCGGTCTTCGGCGCGGATGCAGTACCGCCCGACGGCGGCACCTCGACGATTTGCGGCTCGTCGAGCACGCCCGACGACTGCGTCTGGTTGTTGGTCTGGCCCGGCGCGGTGTTCGGCGGCGCAGGCTGCGCGGCTTGCGGCACGGCCTGGCCCGGCGACTTGCCTTGCAGCGGACGGTTCGGGTCGTACGGCTGCGCGGCGGCGGGTGCGGAGTTGGCGTCGGCAGGCGGCGCGACCTTTGCCACGAAGGGCGTGGGCGCGCGCGTGATGTAGAGCGCGACGATCACGGCGATCGCGAGGCCGACGATCAGGCCCAGCACGATGCCGATAAACGTCCCCCCGGTTTGTTTCGACTGCTTCGATGTACGGCGTGGTTGTGCCATCGTATGAATCACCTGCGTGAAAGTCTTCTGGTTGGGCGACGATTATAGCCGTGGGTCAAGACACGCCTGCGCCAGGCTCCCGTCCGCGCACGCCGAAAATTCCGAATTTCGGTGCGCGTAGCGGGGCAGCGGACGATTACATCTTTCGAGGAGCGGAAACGCCGATGGTCGCGAGACCGTTTTCGAGGACCTGGCGCGTGGCGGCCAGCAGCGCGATGCGCGCGGTGCGTTCCTTCTCTTCGTCCACGAGCACGCGCTCCGCATTGTAGAACGAGTGAAATTCGCCAGCGAGGTCGCGCAGATAGAACGCGACCGCGTGCGGCGCGAGCTCGTCGGCGGCGTGGGCGAGCATCTCCGGAAATTCAGCGAGCTTGTTGAGCAGCGCCATCGCACGGTCGCTCGACAGCGGCGAAAGGTCGGCCTGCGCCGCCTTCGACACGTCGCCCGCGTAGCGTTCCTTCCAGTCGCTGAGAATCGTGCAGATGCGCGCGTGCGCGTACTGCACGTAGTAGACCGGGTTTTCGTCGTTCTGCTTGAGCGCGAGGTCGATGTCGAACACGAATTCGGTATCCGCCTTGCGCGAAATGAGGAAGAAGCGCACGGCGTCGCGGCCGCGGCGGATGGTGTCCTCGTCGATCTGGTCAGGCGCGGTTTCGTGGCCCGGCGTGAGGCCGCCCGACCATTCGATCAGATCCCGCACCGTCACGTAGCTGCCCGCGCGCTTGGAGATCTTCACTTCCTGGCCGTCGCGCATGACGGTCACCATCTTGTGCAGCACGTAGTCGGGATAGCCCTTGGGAATGCCGACGCCGAGTCCTTGCAGGCCGGCGCGCACCCGCGCGATCGTGCCGTGATGGTCCGAGCCCTGGATGTTGATGACCTTCGTGTAGCCGCGCTCCCATTTGGTCACGTGATACGCGACGTCCGGCACGAAGTACGTGTAGGTGCCGTCGGACTTCTTCATGACGCGGTCTTTGTCGTCGCCGTCGTCGGTGGTGCGCAGCCACAGCGCGCCGTCCTGCTCGTAGGTCTTGCCTGCATCGACGAGCGCCGCGACCGTCTTCTCGACGCGGCCTTCCTTGTACAGCGACGACTCCAGATAAAACTGGTCGAACTTCACGCCGAACGCGGTCAGATCCATGTCCTGTTCGTGACGCAGATACGCGACCGCGAAATGACGGATGGCTTCGAGATCGTCGACGTCACCTTTGCCCTTGACCGGCTCGCCATCTTTCGCCGCGACGGTTTCGCCCGCCATGTAGTCGCGCGCGATGTCGGCGATGTACTCGCCGTTGTATGCGGCCTCGGGCCACTCGGCGTCGCCCGGCTTGAGGCCGCGCGCGCGCAGTTGCGTCGAGACGGCGAGGTTGTTGATCTGCACGCCCGCGTCGTTGTAGTAGAACTCGCGGTGCACGTCGTAGCCCTGCGTTTCGAGCAGGTTCGAGAGCGCGTCGCCGAGCGCGGCCTGCCGGCCGTGGCCGACGTGCAGCGGGCCGGTCGGATTCGCCGACACGAACTCGACGAGCACGTGCCTGCCCGTGTCGCGCGTCGAGCGGCCGAACGTTGCGCCATCGCCCAGCACGGCCGGGATCACCGCTTGCTTCGCCGTGGCGGCAAGACGCAGATTGATGAAGCCGGGACCCGCCACTTCGGCGCTCTCGACGAGACCCTTCGCGGCCGGAAGACCGAGCAGCGCATCGACGATTTGCTGCGCGAGCTGGCGCGGATTCGCGCGCAGCGGCTTGGCGAGCTGCATCGCGACATTCGATGCCACGTCGCCGTGCGCCGCGACCTTCGGTCGTTCGAGGACGATCGAAGGCGTGACGAAGGCCGCTTCGCTGGCGCCTTGAGTGGCTTGCGCGACCTGCTGGACCGCGTCGGTGATGAGCGTTTCGAGAGTGTGTTTATGTGCGGGCAGCATGCTGAATGTGATCCAGTGGAGCGAGTCCGGATGGGTATGGCGATTGGATTGAGGATGGCGCGCGCTTGCGGCCCGGTTGCGGCTCGTTGCGGACGCCATTCGCCATGTCTGCGAGGCCTCGCAGACATATAACGGACTAAGCCCGGTTATATACCTACAAAGTGGGGATTTTAGCAGGTGCTAATATGTCGAATCAGGGTGTCGTCATGTTGTCAGGGAGACCGGCTCGTCTGCGCGTTTGGTTTGCAAACCGCCCATGACCCAACATAAACAAAAGGACCATGCCATGCTCATCACATTCAAAACTCCTGCCGCACCGGATGTCATGATGCTCGAAGACCTCGCGGAGTACTTGCTCGGCATCATCGGCAAACAGCTCACCGAGAGGGGCGTCGTCACGCACGAAGAACTGCCTTCGGCCATTCAGAAACTCGAAGCCGCTATCGTCACCGACAAGAAAGTGCGCGCCGAGCACGACGGCCATTTCCACGAAGGCGAGGAAGGGCACGAGCCGCACGAGATTCCCATCGGGCTCGCGCAGCGCGCTTATCCGTTCCTCGACATGCTGCGCCTCGCGCAAAAGCACAACACGGATATTCTCTGGGGCGTCTGATTTCACGGATCCGCCGCGCCGGCAAACAAAAACCCGCATCGTTGTGAACTGCACCCCAAAAGTTGGACAACCGTCCAACGACTTGGGGTGTTTTTTATGAGCAAGCACAGCGCGCAATTTA
>NZ_JALQDT010000002.1:0-5639 GCF_023631085.1 Caballeronia sp. INML1
GGCTGAGTCCTGTAATGTACAGAACTCAGCCCTCACGGCCTTAGCCCAAACCTGTCCAACTTTGCGGGGTCAGTTCAGTTGCCGATGCGGGTTTTTTTCTTCCGATGAAACGTCTGACGGCCTAGTCGCTGTGCTGCGGATTATTGCGACTGGCCGCTTTCCGCGCCGGCGGGCTTCGCAGGCGTATGCGGCTTTTTCGGCTTCTTCGGCTTTTTCTTGTGCTCCGACTGCGGCGGCGAGTACGAAGACGCCTGAGTGCTGCTCGCCTGCGCGAACGCAGCCGAACTCGATGCTGCTAGCAAGGCCGCGGCGAAAGCTACGGTTACGGCGGACGTCATCTTCTTCATGCGACTTTCTCCGTTGACGAAAAGAGTGCGTGGGCCGTCATGGCGACGGCCTTTCGCGCTGACAAGTCTACGGAAACCAAAAATTTCCCGCCTGTTTCGTGCATATTTCCGCCATCGGGCGAGGGATATGTCGTTTGTCATTGCTGGGCTTCAGCGCAGCGGTGCAAGCGCGCGTTCGGCATCCGCGGTCGACAGCGCCATGCGTTCGGCGTAGCTCGCGAGCTGATCGTCGCCGATCTTGCCCACCGAGAAGTACGTGCTGTCGGGATGCGCGATGTAGAAGCCCGACACGCTCGCGGCCGGCAGCATCGCGAGCGACTCGGTCACGCTCATGCCGATTTCGTTCGCCTGAAGCACTTCGAACATGTCGCGCTTCACGAGGTGATCCGGGCACGCCGGATAACCCGGCGCCGGGCGGATGCCGACATACTTCTCCGCGATCAGCGCATCGTTGTCGAGCGTTTCGTTCGACGCGTAGCCCCACAGTTCCCGGCGCACGCGCGCGTGGAGCGCTTCGGCGAAAGCCTCCGCGAAACGGTCGGCCAGCGCCTTGAGCATGATCGCGCTGTAGTCGTCGTGATCGGCTTCGAACTGTTGTTCCTTTTTGTCGACGCCGAGGCCCGCCGTCACCGCGAAGAGCCCGATGTAATCCTTCACGCCCGACTCCTTCGGCGCGATGAAATCGGCGAGCGAGCGGTTCGGGCGCATCACGCCATCGACGACCGGACGCACGCTCTGCTGACGCAGATTGCGCCAGGTCATCGCGACTTTCGAGCGTGATGCGTCCGTGTAGATCTCGATGTCGTCGTCGTTTACGGTGTTCGCGGGCAGCAGCATGACGACGCCGTTCGCCGTGAGCCAGCGGCCCTGAATCAGGCGCGAGAGCATCGACTTGCCGTCGGAGAACACGCGCCGCGCCGACTCGCCGACGATCTCGTCGTTGAGAATCGCCGGATAGGGACCCGCGAGATCCCACGTCTGGAAGAACGGACCCCAGTCGATGTAGTTCGCCAGTTCCGCGAGGTCATAGTTCCTGAACACGCGCCGCCCGATGAAGGTCGGCTTTTTCGGCGTGTACGCGCTCCAGTCGATCTTCGTCTTGTTGGCGCGCGCCTCGTCGTACGTGACCATCGGCTGCGCTTTTCTGTTGGCGTGCTGCGTGCGGATGCGGTCGTAGTCGCTCTTCAGTTCATCGAGATACTTCGCCGCGCCTTCGTCCGACAGGAGGCTCGACGCCACCGACACCGAACGCGACGCATCCGGCACGTACACGACCGGCCCCTCGTAATGCGGCGCGATCTTCACGGCGGTATGCACGCGCGAAGTCGTCGCGCCGCCGATGAGCAAAGGCGTCTGCTTGCCGCGGAAATAGTCGTCGCGCTGCATTTCCGAGGCGACGTAAGCCATTTCTTCGAGACTCGGCGTGATGAGGCCGGAAAGCCCGATGATGTCCGCGCCTTCTTCCTTCGCCTTCTGAAGGATGGTCGCGCACGGCACCATCACGCCCATGTTGACCACTTCGAAGTTGTTGCACTGGAGCACGACCGACACGATGTTCTTGCCGATGTCGTGCACATCGCCCTTCACGGTCGCGATGACGATCTTGCCCTTCGGCCGCACGTCCGCGCCGGCATCGGCGAGACGCTTCTTCTCTTCTTCGATGAACGGAATCAGATGCGCGACCGCCTGCTTCATCACGCGCGCCGATTTCACGACTTGCGGCAGGAACATCTTGCCCGCGCCGAACAGGTCGCCGACGATGTTCATGCCGTCCATCAGAGGCCCTTCGATGACGTTGATCGGACGCCCGCCGGCCTTTTCGATCTTCGCGCGCACTTCTTCGGTATCTTCGACGATGAAGTTCGTGATGCCGTGCACGAGCGCGTGCGACAGACGCGCCTCGACCGGCTGATTGCGCCATTCGAGGTTCTCTTCCTTCTTCGCGGCGCCGGTCTTGAACTTGTCGGCGACTTCGAGCAGACGGTCCGTGCCGTCCTCGCGGCGATTCAGCACGACGTCTTCGACTCTCTCGCGCAGTTCGGCGTCGAGGTCGGCATACACGCCGAGCTGGCCCGCGTTCACGATGCCCATGTCCATGCCCGCCTGAATCGCGTGATACAGGAACACGGTGTGAATCGCCTCGCGCACGGGATCATTGCCGCGGAACGAGAACGACACGTTCGACACGCCGCCGCTCACCTTCGCATGCGGCAGGTTCTGCTTGATCCAGCGCGTCGCATTGATGAAATCGACCGCGTAGTTGTTGTGCTCCTCGATGCCCGTCGCGATCGCGAAGATGTTCGGATCGAAGATGATGTCCTCGGGCTCGAAGCCGACCTCGTTGACGAGGATGTCGTAGGAGCGCTTGCAGATTTCCGTCTTGCGCTGGAACGTGTCCGCCTGGCCTTTCTCATCGAATGCCATCACGACCGATGCCGCGCCGTATCGGCGGATCAGTTTCGCGTGATGCCGGAACGCATCTTCGCCTTCCTTCAGCGAGATCGAGTTGACGATCGCCTTGCCCTGCACGCACTTCAGGCCCGCTTCGATCACTTCCCATTTCGACGAGTCGATCATGATCGGCACGCGCGCGATGTCGGGCTCCGATGCGATCAGATTCAGAAAGCGCACCATCGCGGCTTTCGAATCGAGCATGGCTTCGTCCATGTTGATGTCGATGACCTGCGCGCCGTTTTCGACCTGCTGCCGCGCGACGGCGAGCGCTTCGTCGAACTGGCCGTTCAGGACCATGCGCGCGAACGCCTTCGATCCGGTCACGTTCGTGCGCTCGCCGACGTTGATGAAGAGTGAGTTGTCGGTGACGTTGAACGGTTCGAGGCCGGAGAGACGCATCGTGTGATCGGTCATGTCTGTTATCTCTTGTTCGATGTCAGGCTGCATCGCGATATTGCGAGGGGAAGGCGCGCGGCTTCACTTCAGCGAGCGCTTTCGCGATCTCCGCGATGTGCTCCGGCGTCGTGCCGCAGCACCCGCCCGCGACATTCACGAGGCCCGCCGTTGCGAATTCCTTCAGCAATCCCGATGTCACGTCCGGTGTTTCATCGAATCCGGTGTCGCTCATCGGATTCGGCAGGCCCGCGTTCGGATAGCAGGACACGTAGGTGTCGCACAGCTTCGCCAGTTCGGCGATGTACGGGCGCATCAGCGCCGCGCCGAGCGCGCAGTTCAGGCCGAACGTGAGCGGCTTCGCGTGACGCAGCGAGTTCCAGAACGCTTCCACCGTCTGCCCGGACAGAATGCGGCCCGATGCATCGGTGACGGTGCCCGAGATCATGATCGGCACCAGCTCGCCGGTATCGTCGAAGAGTTGATCTAGCGCGAACAAGGCCGCTTTCGCGTTCAACGTGTCGAAGATCGTTTCGACGAGAAACAGATCGACGCCCGCATCGAGCAGCGCCTTGGCCTGTTCGTAGTACGCGTCGCGCAGCTCGTCGAACGTGACGTTGCGCGCGCCCGGGTCGTTCACGTCGGGTGAGATGCTCGCGGTCTTGGGCGTCGGTCCGATCGCGCCCGCGACGAAGCGCGGCTTGGCCGGCGTCGAATACTTGTTGCAGGCTTCGCGCGCGAGCTTCGCCGACTCGATGTTCATCTCCGCGGCAAGGTCTTCCATGCCGTAATCGGCCTGCGCGACGCGCGTGGCGCCGAAGGTGTTCGTCTCGACGATGTCGGCGCCCGCCGCCAGATACTGCTCGTGAATCTCGCGGATGACCTGCGGCTGCGTGATCGACAGCAACTCGTTGTTGCCCTTGATGTCGCGGCCGTAGTCCTTGAAGCGCTCGCCGCGATACGCGGCTTCGTCGAGCTTGTAGCGTTGGATCATCGTGCCCATCGCGCCGTCGAGGATCAGGATGCGTTTCTGCAGCAGCGCGGGCAGCGCGGCGCCGCGCGTATAGGCGCGCGCAGGGGCTTTCGGAAGGGCGTTCTGGGTCATGACGGACGAGGCCTGCACCAAGTGTGAAATAGCCTGACATTGTAGCCGCAGCGCGGAGCGCTCGCCTCCGGGCGGCGGGCGCGCATCGGCGTGAAGCCGCCGAAAAAAACCCCGCCGTTTGCAGGGCGGGGTCTTCGGGGGATGGCGAGTGTCGCCTTAACCGCAGGGCCGTGCGGCGGCGGGCGCGGACAGTAGCGAGCCGCCCGCACGTGCATGCATCAGTGAAGCACGACGGGCTGGTTCATCAAGATGTCGAACTGGCCGAGAAATTCGTCGACATCTTCGAGCGACGGCTCTTCCGCGATCAGTTGCTGCACGTGCTCGCGAAACTTCGCGGCGAGCTCGCCGTCGATGAAAATTTCCCGCTGCGTGTTCTTGTCCACGATCTCATAGCCGCCCGCCTTCATGGCGAGATGGTTGTCCTGCGGTGGAAACTCGACTACGCAATAGTTAGGGCTGTTGTAGATCATTTGCATGGCGACACTCCTTATTCCTTGTTTGCTCCGTGGCAATCCTGACGCTTAAGTGGAGCGACTGGGTTGGAATTCAAGGGGTGGCCTCGATGTGATGCCCGCTGTATCGAGGCTTTCTTTTGCAGCAAAAAACAGAAGAACTACGTGGAATCGCGCATAAAACCCGCCAGTATTGCGGAAAAGCGTTGCGATTCCTCCACGGGTGAAAGGTGCGCCGCATTGAGAAGTTCGAATCGCGCGCCGGGCACCATGTCTGCGACAACTTTTGAAGCAGCATGCGGCGTGCCAACGTCATGCTCACCTGCAACGACGAGCGTGCGCTTCCTCACGGACGCGAGTTTGTCTCGCGCATCGAAACGGCCGACCGCTTCCGCGGCGCGTGCGAATCCTTCGGCGGGCGTGCCGGCGATCGTATCCGCGATTTGTTCGATCACTTCGGGGTGCGCCTTGCGGAATTCAGGCGTGAACCAGCGGTCGAGCGTCGCTTCCACGATACTCGCTGTGCCGCTTTCGCGCACGGAGGCTGCCCGTTGCGCGAATGTCGGACGCGCATCCTCGGAAATAAAGGCCGGCGCGCCCACGACCGTCAGCGATTCCACTTTGTCCGCATGGTTGATCGCGAACTTCTGCGCCACCATTGCGCCGATCGACAGCCCGACGACATGCGCCGCCGGCGCGCCTAGCCTGTCGAGCAGAACCGCGAGATCGTCGGCGAGGTCGTCGATCGTGAACGGATCCGGCGGGACGGCCGGTTCGCCGTGGCCGCGCCCGTCATAGCGCACGTCACTAAAGTAGTTGGGGAAGTATGCGGGCATCTTATACCAGAAGCAGTGGTCGCGGGCCAGCTGTAGGATGTATAAGAGCCCG
>NZ_JALQDT010000003.1:0-37019 GCF_023631085.1 Caballeronia sp. INML1
GGGGGGGGGGGGGCGGCGGCGGGGCGGGTGGGCGGCGGGGGTGGTGTTGGGGGGTGTGTGGGGTTGGGGGGGGGGGGGGGGGGGGGGGGGCCCCGGCCCCCCCCCCCCGCCCGCCCCCCCGTGGCCGCGCAAGTCATAGCGCAGGACAGTAAAGTCGTTGCGGAAGTAGCCGGCCATCTGATCCCAGACGGAGAGGTCGCCGGCAAGCTGATGGATGAAGACGAGCCAGGGACCGCCGCCTTCGTTGTCGAGAACATAGCGTGTGTCGATGCCATTGATCGTCAGCTGCATATCGGTTCCGTAAGAGTGCGGTTTGCGATGCTGTTACCGAAGCAAAGCACTGCGCTTCGGCCGTGAACCCGTGTCACGCAGTGTGACGGCCGCGTTACGGTTTGTCCGGCTGGGACGTCGCAGGCGGGGCGGGCGCGGTTTCCTCAGACGCATCTTGCGTGCCCGAGGTGACACCTTGTCCTGCCGACGAAGGCATGCTGAGGCTGCCGGCCCAGAGCAGCTCGATCTGCATTCCGTTCGGTTCGGTTTGCAGAATCCGCACGGGCAGCCAGCCGATCGACGGCGCGAGCCAGATGTCGAGCTTACGGCGGTCGCCTTCCTTGCGGGGCAGACGCGTGAAATGGCGGGCGCTCGTAAAGCCGCCGCGCGCCTGCACGGTTTCATCGCCGACGGTTTCTATCGGCCAGATCTCGTTGCTGTCGTTGTCCGCGACGCTGAATTGCCGCGTGACGCCCGGCTTGTATGTGTCCGGCGCGCCGCGCACGAGACTCGCCAGCTGCATGACGACGCTGAAGCGGTCCTGGGCGCCATCCGCGAGCGGCTGACTCTGCGGCGTCTTCGTATAGACGATCTGCTTCGCCTCGCGATTGAAGATGGCGACGTCGGCGGCGCGGCGGCCGCGCTGTTCCGAATACTGTTCCGGCGCAATGCCGAAGCCGTCGATATGACCCTTGCTCGAATACACATATGGACCGACGAAAGGCAACGGGATCGACACGACCATTTCGTAATGCTGGCCGTCGTTGATCCAGTGGATCGTGCCGGTCTGGTTCATCATGCCGTTCACGAGCGTGTCGTAACGCAACTCGCCCGAGGGCGGAACGCTGAGCTTGTCGCCGGAGACGGCGGCGGGTTGCGCCGCGGGCGATGGCGATGGCGCTTGCGCCTGTGCTTGCGCTTGCGCGGGCGCCGACGCCGACGCCGCCACGCCTGCGTCCGCCGCCGGCGCGTCCGGCTGAGGCGTCGCCGCGGTCAACACCGGAGCGGGAGCGGGCGCCGCTGTGGGCGCGGGGGCGGCTGGCTTGCGCGGCGTCGGAGTGGGCACGCGATCGGCCGGTTTGGGCGGCTGCGGCTGCGGCGCGGGCGGCGCAATCGGCTTGGGCGTCAGCAATTCGACCTGTACGGGCGGCGCCTCCGGCGGCACATTCGTCGGCTGCCGATTGTGCTCGATCCACCGCATCGCGCTCCAGTGCAGGCCCGCGACGATCAGTACGACCAGCACCCAGCGCCCACAGCGGCGCGGAATGGCGGAATCGAAAACAGCGTGGGGCGGCTCGCCCGACGCGGGGCGAGGACGGCGGAATTGAAACAGTGACATCGTGGAGGCGTGAAAGGGAGCAGTGCGGGCCAGGCGAAACGCGTAAGACACGCGCAATGAAAGCGATGTTCCTTACCGCATCGACGGGCGCGGTCAGCGCTCGCCCGCTTTATATCCCAATTCGTACGACAGGCCGCGCGCGCATTCTCGCAGGGCGGAATCGATTTCGCCGCCCCAACGCGTATCGAAGGTGCCTTCGTGACCGAGCGCGATAAGCCCGAGCGCGAGCTCGCCGGTCGAGTCGAAGACCGGCGTGCAGAACGCGTGGATCGTCGGCAGCAGCATGCCTTCGACGCGCGCCGCGCCGTGCTCGCGCACCTCGGCGAGAAGCGGCTCGACGTCGGCCATCGTCTGCTTCATGGCGGCGAGTTCGCGGTCGAGCATCGGTTGTGTCTTGCTGCGCGGCAGATAGGCGGCGAAAAGCAGGCCGGTCGCGGACGAGAGCAGCGGCATCACGTCGCCGAGCTTGAGCGACGCCTTCGCCGGATGACTCGATTCCATCCAGTGCACGACCGTCGGTCCCTGATTGCCCCACACGGCAATGCCGACCGTCTGATCGAGCCGGTCGCGCATCTGCGCGAGCGCGATGCGCGCGAGCCTCACGCCGTCGACGCGCGCGAGCCGCGCCAGTCCCATCTGCAACGCGAATCCGCCGAGTTCGTAGCGCCCCGACACCGGATCCTGCGACGCCACGCCAAGCCGCAGGAAACTCACGAGATAGCGATGCGCCTTCGCCGGGCTCATGCCCGCGCGCTGCGCGAGATCGCGCAGCATCATCGCGCGCGGCTCGTTGGTGAGCACGTCGAGCAGCCGGAAGCCGACTTCGATCGATTGAATGCCGGAGCGCGTTTTCTCCTCGGTGGCGTCGAGGTGGTCTTCGTCGTCGGGAAGAGCGGATTGGGTCGATTGCATGAAGCGCGAAATCACAGCCAGGGGATTCACCATCGTAAAATAGATTTCCCTTAACGTCATCTCAAGTCAACGACTCCCGCTCTATGAAACTTGCCACGCTGAAGGACGGCACGCGCGACGGCCAACTGATCGTCGTCTCGCGCGAGCTGCGCACGGCGGCCATCGCCGATGAAATCGTTTCGACGCTGCAACGCGCGCTCGACGACTGGACCTTCTACGCGCCGCAACTCATGGACGTCTACGAGGCGCTGAACGCCGGCCGCGCGCGCAACACGTTTCAGTTCGATCCGAAAGCCTGCATGGCGCCGCTGCCGCGTGCGTTCCAGTGGGCGGACGGCTCGGCGTACGTGAATCACGTGGAGCTCGTGCGCCGCGCGCGCAACGCGGAAATGCCGCCCGAATTCTGGACCGATCCGCTCATGTACCAGGGCGGCAGCGATGATTTCATCGGCCCGACGGACGACATCGTGTGCGCGACCGAATCGTATGGCATCGACTTCGAGGCGGAAGTCGCCGTCATCACGTCCGATGTCCACATGGCCGCGATGCCCGACGAAGCGCTCCGCAGCGTGCGTCTGCTGATGCTCGTGAACGACGTGTCGCTGCGCAATCTCATTCCCGCGGAACTCGCGAAGGGCTTCGGCTTCTTCCAGAGCAAGCCCGCGACCGCGTTCTCGCCCGTCGCCGTGACGCCCGACGAGCTCGGCGACGGGTGGCGCGATGGGCGGGTGCATCGGCCGATGATCGTGCACTGGAACGGCAAAAAGGTCGGCCAGCCGGATTGCGGCACGGACATGGTGTTCCACTTCGGGCAACTGATCGCGCACGCGGCGAAGACGCGCAACCTGCGCGCGGGCTCGATCGTCGGCTCGGGCACGATCTCGAACAAGGACGCGAAGCGCGGCTACTGCTGCATCGCCGAGAAGCGGTGTCTCGAAACCATCGAGCACGGCGCGCCGCAGACGGACTTTATGAAGTTCGGCGACAGCGTGAAGATCGAGATGTTCGACGAAAGCGGCAAGTCGATCTTCGGCGCGATCGATCAGGCGATCGTCCCGCCCGGGCACTGAATCCACGCATCGCAACGGGTTTCGCCCGATGCGATGCGCGCAAGCCTCGCCTTACACTTTGCCGGCTGCATGTGCGCGGCAGAAGAACTATCAAAAAAAGGAGACTCGGATGGCGGCAGGCAAGTGGAAATTTCTGGCGGGCGCGGCGCTCACGGTCGCCGCAACGACAGCGGCATTCGCGCAAACGGCGCAGCACGTGAAGATCGGCCTCGTGTTGTCGCTCACGGGGCCGGCCGCGTCGCTCGGCATTCCCGCGCGTGACACCGTCGCGCTGCTGCCGAAAGAGATGGGCGGCAAGCCGGTCGATTACATCGTGCTCGACGATGCTTCCGACACCACGCAAGCCGTTCAGTCGACCAAGAAGCTCATCAGCGAGGATCAGGTCGATGCGATCATCGGCTCGTCGATCACGCCGAACTCGCTCGCGATGATCGATGTCGTCGCGCAAGGGCAGACGCCGATGATCTCGCTCGCGTCGTCGTCGAAGATCATCGAGCCTGTCGACGACAAGCGCCGCTGGGTGTTCAAGACACCGCAAACCGACGCGATGATGGCCTCCGCGATCGCCGAACACGCGAGCAATCACGGCGTGAAGACGCTCGCGTACATCGGACAGGCGGACGCGCTCGGCGAGACCTTCTACGCCGAAGTCGCGAAGTTCGCGCAATTGCACAAGATCGAAGTGGTCGCGAACGAGCGCTTCAACCGCACCGATCCGAGCGTGACCGGGCAAATCCTCAAGATTCTCGCGGCGAAGCCGGATGCGGTGGTCGTCGGCGCGGCCGGCACGCCCGCCGCGTTGCCGCCGAAGACCCTCGCGCAGCGCGGCTACAAAGGCAAGGTCTATCACAATCACGGCGTGGGCAATCGCGACTTCCTGCGCGTGTGCGGCGCGGACTGCAACGGCACGTTCCTGCCCGCGAGCCCGGTGCTCGTCGCCGCGCAGTTGCCCGACGATCATCCGGCCAAGCGCCTCGCGCTCGAATACATCAAACTGTACGAAGCGAAGCAGGGCGCGGGCACGGTATCGGCGTTCGGCTCGTATGCGTGGGACGCGGGCATGCTGCTCAATCGCGCGGTGCCGATCGCCCTGAAGGCGGGCGCGCCGGGCACGCCGGCATTCCGTGGCGCGTTGCGCGATGCGCTCGAAGGCACGAAGAATTTCTCCGATACCAACGGGCAGGTCAACATGACGCCCAACGATCACATCGGCCTCGATCAGCGCGCGCGCGTGATGGTCGAGATCCGCGACGGCAAGTGGATCTATCAGCCGCGCTAACTCTCGATTGAACAGAACCATGAGCGATCTCTCCTTCTACGCGAGCTACAAGTCGCTGGAGTTGCGCCGCCGTCCGCACGGCGTGCTCGAAGTGGTGATGCCCGGCGCGGGCGCGAACAAGAGCGGCCTGTCTACCGCCGACGCCAACATGCATCGTGAGCTGGCGGATATCTGGCGCGACATCGATCGCGATCCCGAAACACGCGTCGCGCTGATCCGCGGCGAAGGCAAGGGCTTTTCGGCGGGCGGCGATCTCGGGCTCGTCGAGGAGATGGCGAACGACTTCGATGTGCGCGCGCGCGTATGGCGCGAGGCGCGCGATCTCGTCTATAACGTGATCAACTGCGGCAAGCCGATCGTCTCCGCGATGCATGGCCCCGCGGTCGGCGCGGGACTGGTCGCGGGCCTGCTCGCGGATATCTCGATCGCGACGAAGTCGGCGCGCATCATCGACGGGCACACGCGCCTCGGCGTCGCAGCGGGCGATCACGCGGCGATCGTCTGGCCGCTGCTGTGCGGCATGGCGAAGGCCAAGTACTATCTGCTGCTATGCGAGCCGGTGAGCGGCGAGGAAGCGGAGCGCATCGGTCTGGTGTCGCTCGCCGTCGACGAGAACGAACTGATGCCGAAGGCGATCGAGGTGGCGAATCGTCTTGCACAAGGCTCGCAAACCGCGATCCGCTGGACCAAGTACGCGCTGAACAACTGGCTGCGCTCGGCGGGGCCGACCTTCGATGCGTCGCTCGCGCTCGAATTCATGGGTTTCGCGGGGCCGGACGTCCACGAAGGCATGCGCTCGCTGCGCGAGCGGCGCGCGCCGGACTTTCCGGGCGGCGCGCCGTTCTGAGCTACGCGAATCTCACACGCACGAAAACAAGGAGAGTCGAATGACCGATAACACTGGCGGCACGCCGCCCTACACGATTCCCGGTTTTCCCGGATTCGGCCAGGCCGACATGATGGGCAAGATGTGGGAACTGATGCGCCTGAATCCGTTCGCCGCCGCGATGCCGGGCGGCGGGCAGGGCGTGGGTCCTTCCCTCTCGATGATGTCCGACATGCTCGCGCCGCTCACGAACATCGAAGAACTCGACAAGCGCGTGACGGACATGCGCGCCGTCGAGCACTGGCTGAAGCTTAATCTCAATATGCTGCAATCGGCGATTCAGGCGCTCGAAGTGCAGCGCGCGACGCTCGCGACGCTGCGCGCGTTCGGGGCGTTTGCGCAGTCGTCTGTCGAGGGTGCGCAAAGCGCGGCCACCGAGAATGCGAAGGCCGCGACCGCAGGCTGGCCGATGAGCGGCGCGGCCAAAGCGGACGCGCCGAAACAGGAGCCCGTGCGCGAAGCGCCGGCGAGCGGAACATCGGCGCAAGGCGAGACGGCGGCGGGCGACGCGTCCGCACCGCCGCCCGGCTTCGACCCTGCCGGCTGGTGGAACGTGCTGCAATCACAGTTCAATCAACTGGCGCATCTCGCCATGCTGCAGCCGGGCATGACTGGCCCGCTGAACCCGACGGGCGAATCGGGCGAGCAGCCCGCCGCAGACGAGACCGACGCCGGGCAGCCGGCGCACGGCGACGCGGATAAATCCGAGGCCGCCGCGAAAAAAGCGCCCGCTCGCAAGGCTGCGCCGCGCAAGAAGCCCGTCTGAGTTCGCGTCTACTGGCGCTCCCGTTCTGATCCCATGCCGGCGGCGCGCAATGCGCCGCCAGTTCCTTCGATGCGCAACGTTGCATCGAACCGCGTCTCGCGCCATTGCTTCGTCTACGTGCCGAAATGTATTTCAGCCCCGACGAGCGTCTCGATTTTGTCTATGATGAAACATCGACGTCGATAGGACTTGTCCACCTTTAATACCGGGCACGTAATCTGCATCGAACGCGACGTGTGGTTTCGAAACGATTTGTCCATGACGAACTCATCAGAACAAGACTTCGATTCAGAGCCGGTTTCCGATGGCGCCGACGCGCCGGAACCCGACCCGCCGCGCACTGCGGCGACGGGCGTCACGGGAATCGGCATTGGCGCAATCGCTCAGGAGATTGGTCTGACGAAGGACACGCTGCGTGTCTGGGAGCGCCGTTACGGCTTTCCGCAGCCGATGCGGTCGCCCGGCGGCGAGCGGCTCTATCCGCAGGAGCAGGTGACGAAGCTGCGGCTCGTGAAGCGCCTGCTCGACGCGGGGCACCGGCCGAGCAAGGTGCTCGGGCAATCCATCGATTTATTGCAGCAGCTGGCCGAGAGTTCGGGCGTCGGGCAGGACGCGCCGGACGCCGAGCTGGATCATCTGATCGCGCTGTTGCGTACGAGCGCTTACGACGAGTTCCGCTTCGTGCTTCTCAAACGCGCGACGCGCGACGGGCTCGAGCGTTTCGTGCTGGATGTCGCGGCGCCGTTGTCGGCGCGGATCGGCAATGCGTGGGCGGCGGGCACCTTGCAGGTCTATCACGAGCATCTGTTCAGCGAAGCGATCCAGTCGGCGATGCGCACGCTGTTGCGTCCGCTCTCCGACGCCGTGCGCGGGCGCGGCGGCCGTCCGCGCGTACTGCTCACGACGCTCTCCGGCGAGGGCCACGGCCTCGGCATCCTGATGGCCGAAGCGATGTTCACGCTCTCCGAGTGCGATTGTGTCCAGCTCGGCCTGCAGACGCCGTTGCACGATATCGTCAATGCAGTAGCGGCGCATGACGTCGATATCGTTGCGCTGTCGTTTACCGCGGTGCTGCCGGCGCAGTCCATCGCGAACGGCCTCACCGACCTGCGCAACCTGCTTCCGCCGCATGTGCGCATCTGGGTCGGCGGAAGCAGCCCGGCGCTGCGTCGCAAGCTCGACGATGGCGTGCAACACGTCGCAGGGTTGACCCCGATCGATGAAACTGTCGCGCAATGGCGTGAATCGACCGTGCTAAGATGAAAAACGCTCGCCGCGGCGAGCTTTAAGCGCGGAGTTCGCGTGGCATGCGCGTCGCTGTCATGTGAGCACGTCATACTGGCCGGCCCGCACGGTTTCGGCGGCAGGATCGCGCCACTTGAAGATACCCCAGGCACAGGTTTCGCTCCTCACCCACGGTAGAACAAGACGCACAACAGCAACATCTGCACGGGGAAGTGCAGTGTTTCGCAGGGCGCGAGCGTCCCGCAGCGCCAAATTTGCGCGCTCGTTGTCGCTTTTCGGCTTTGGCCGACCGAATCCCGCGTAAAATTGAAAGCTTGGCTGCTTGCGTGCAAGCTTTTCGCGCAACTCAGCCAAAGTCAATACAGATATAACGTCGCATAAGTGGCATCAGGGGTGGACAATGAACACCATGCTTTATCCGGAACTTTATAAATCGCTGGAATCCGTCCGCTGGGATATGGAGAAGGACATTCCTTGGGACAAATTCGATGCGTCCCTGCTCACCGACGAGCAGGCCAGGACGATCAAGATGAACGCGATCACTGAATGGTCCGCTCTCCCCGCAACGGAAATGTTCCTGCGTGACAACCACGATGACAGCGACTTCTCCGCTTTCATGAGCGTGTGGTTCTTCGAGGAACAGAAGCACTCGCTGGTACTGATGGAGTATCTGCGGCGCTTCAAGCCCGACATGGTGCCGACCGAAGAGGAACTGCACGCGGTGCGCTTCGAATTCGACCCGGCGCCGCCGCTTGAAACCTTGATGCTGCATTTCTGCGGTGAAATCCGTCTGAACCACTGGTATCGCCGCGCGGCCGAATGGCACACGGAACCGGTCATCAAGCACATCTACGAAACCATTTCGCGCGATGAAGCCCGCCACGGCGGTGCGTATCTGCGCTACATGAAAAAGGCGCTCGCGAATGCGGGCGACACCGCGCGCGCCGCGTTCGCGAAGATCGGCGTGCTGATGGCCTCCGCGCGCCGCACGGAAAAGCCGCTGCATCCGACCAATCTGCATGTGAATCAGGCGCTCTTCCCGCGCGATACCGTGCAGTCGCGCCTGCCCGACCCGGAATGGCTCGAGCGCTGGCTCGACGACCAGATCCGCTTCGACGACAGCTGGGAGAAGAAGGTCGTCGAACGTATCTTGCACAACCTGTCGATTCTGTTCGAGCGTTCGTTTGCGACCGCACAGGAGCTGAATCGCTATCGCAAGGAAGTGACGCAGCGTCTGCAAGCCGCGTCGGGCGGGGCGGCCGAGCAACCGGCCTGAGCGTCAGGCCTCCACGCCTTGAAGACGAGACGGCCCGCCGGGTAGAACCGGCGGGCCGTTTGCATGTGTGTCCGCATCGATTCGAATTGCGTGCAAAGCGCCGTGGCACAATGCGCGCTTTCAGCACATCGCAACCCGCGCCGCCATGCCCGCCATTTTCGAACGCAAGATCACCACGCGCGAAGCGCTCGCCGCGCGCCGTCCGGCCCTTACCGGTCCCGTCGTCTTCACCAATGGGGTCTTCGACATTCTTCATCGCGGTCACGTGACCTATCTCGCCGACGCGAAAGCGCTCGGCGCGACGCTCATTGTCGGCGTGAACAGCGATGCCTCCGTGCGCACGCTCGGCAAGGGCGACGATCGCCCGATCAATCGCGAGGACGATCGCATGGCGCTGCTCGCGGCGCTGGAGAGCGTCGACTGGGTCGTAAAGTTCGAAGAATCGACGCCGCTGGAACTCATCGGCGCCTTGCGCCCGGACGTGCTCGTGAAAGGCGGCGACTACGACATGGACAAGCTGGCGGAATCGGCGCTCGTGCGCGGCTGGGGCGGCAAGGCGCTCGCCATCGCGTTCGAGCACGATCGATCGACGACCGCGCTGCTCAAAAAGGTCCGCGCGCAGTCCTGATTCGCGCTCGCGATTTCATTGCCCGAGCGGCGCGGCCTGCACGTTGGCGGCAGGCGCCGGTCCGCCGACACGCGGCTGATCGAACGCTTCCTCGGGCCCGAGCGGGCGCGTCGCGAGCGCTTCGGGATGGACCTGCTGCAACAGATGATGCGGCTCGCGCGCGCCCGCGGCGGGAAGCGGGCCGAACATGCCGCGCATGACCGCGAACATCAGCAAGTTGGCGAGAATCAGAAGGGCGATCAGCCAGCGCAGCATTCTTTGCTCCGTCCGTCAGTCAAATCAGTTAATCAGGATGAATGCCGCGCCGTCGCGTCGCGCGCAATGAGCGCGAGCCCGGACAGCACGAGGGAATCGTGGCGCGTATGCGGCACGTCGAGCGCGCCCGCGATTTCATTTGCGGCGCCGCCGCCGAGCACCAACCGGACGTCAGCTTGCCAGTCCGCTTTCAGGTCATGCCACGCGCGCTCGATGAGCGCCGCCTGCGCGAGCAGGCAGCCGGCCGAAAGCGCGGCGGCGGTATCGGTGGCGAAGAGACTGCGCGTCTGATTCAGCGCCTCGCGCGCCGATGCGGCGTCGAGCGTCGGCAATTGCGCGGTGTGGCTGCCGAGCGATTCCATCATCAGCGACCAGCCGGGCGCGATCAGGCCGCCCGTGAAGACGCCGTCGGCGCGTAATGCTTCGAGCGTCGTCGCGGTGCCGAAGGTCGCGACGAGCAGATGCTCGCCGGGATACGCGGCGCGCGCGGCGATCATGCCGGCCCAGCGATCGCTGCCGAGACGCGTCGGGTCGGCGTAACTGTTGATCACGCCGCACTGCTCGGCGCGCGCGCGCACGACGGTGCGCGGCAGCGTCGGCCAGCGCGCGTCGATCAAACGTTGCATGCGGTTCTGCACCGGCATGCCCGCGACGTTCGAAATCCATGCGCTCGCCGGCGTCGGCAACTCGGACCATTCGCCGAGCGCGGCGTCATCGGCGACGGTCGAATGATGCGCGTGCTCGAAGGCGCCGGTCGTCAGCGACGCGCCGGTTTCATCGACGAGCGACCACTTGATGCGGCTGTTGCCCGCGTCGATGAGCAGATACGGCGCTTCGCTCACGGACGCTCCCTCGCGAGGCGCAGCGTGAGTTCGCCGGTCGTGACGGTGCGCGGGCCCTCGGGCGCGTCGATCAGCAACTGGCCGCTCTCGTCGACGCCCGATGCGATCCCGCGCGTCACTTCCATGCCTTGATCGATCAGCACGACCTCGCGCCCGGCCCACGCGTGCGCGTCGAGCCAGCGCTGGCGAAACGGCCTGAAGCCTTCGGCTTCGAAACGCGGCAGCGCCGCGTCGAGCGCGTTGAGGAGCGCGGCGAGGGTGTCGGTGAGATTGGCGTCGGGCCATGCGCGCGCGAGCGTGGCGGGCGCGGTGCCGGGCGCGGACTGCGAGGCCTTGCGATTCGCATCGTCGACCTGGGCGGCGAGCTGTTCCGCGCCATGCAGGTTCAAGCCGATGCCGATCACGACCGCCGTCGCGTCCGGCGTGTTCCACGCGGTTTCGATCAGGATGCCGGCGAGCTTCCCGTCGTCGAGCAGGACGTCGTTCGGCCATTTCAGCGCGGGCCGTGCGGAAGGCGAAAGCGGCAGATGCGCAAGCGCATCGAGCACCGCGACGCCGATGGCGAGACTCAGCCCCGACAGCCCTTCGATCGGCCGCTTCAGCACGCAGCCGACCGACATCAACAGCGCATTGCCCGGTTCGGCGAGCCACGCGCGGCCGCGCCGTCCGCGTCCGGCGGTCTGCGAATACGCGACGCGAGCTATCGGCGCGGGCGTGCTGCCGCGACGCGACGCGCGCAAGCGCTCCATCAGGTCGGCGTTCGTCGAGCCCGTTTCGTCGACGATGTCGATGGTCCAGTCGCGGGCGGGCCGTTCGGCGAGCGTCGCGAGCCGGGTGCGGTCGATGCGCCAGGGCGCGTCGGGGGCGAAGGGAGTTGAGTTCATGGCGGATATTGTAGCGGCGCGATGGGCGTTTTTCGCCTGCTGCGGCGGCGTCCGCTCCGCGCGCCCGAACCTCGCCTCGTAACGTGCGGCGCCGGGTCCGGGCGCCTGCTGCGCGGGACCGCCCGCGAATTTGTCCGTTCGCCATGCGCGCCACCATCGCCGCGCCTCGATGGCACACTTCGCTACAATGTCCTCTCCCTTTCAACCGCGTCTCACCGCGCCATCGATCCTTGGACTTCGACACGCCGCCGCGCCTAAGAGTGGAAGCCGGCCAGCACGGCAAGGTGGTCCGGCTCTCGGGCCAGTGGACCGCGCTCGCGCTCGCCCGCGACCGCGCGAAGAGCGGCGTCACGCGGCGGCTGCGCGCCATCGGGCGTGAGGCGATCAGCCAGTGGGATCTGTTGTCCGTCGAGCGGCTCGATCACGTCGGCGGTCAGGCGCTGTGGCGTGTCTGGGGCCGCAGGATGCCTGCGACCGTCGCACTGTCGGATACCCAGCGCGAAATCTTCGAGCGCGTCGCGCTGCTCGATGCAGAGCGCGAGGAACCCGAGCCCGTCGATCGCGTCGATCCCGTCACGCGCCTCGGCCAGCTGATCTTCGGTTTCTTCGATCACCTCTACGACGGTCTCGCAATGTTCGGCGGCTTCATGCTCGATCTCGCCGGGCTCGTCCGGCGTCCGCAGCGCATTCCGTGGACGGAAATCTCGGCGAACATCTACAGCGCCGGCGCACAGGCGCTCGCGATCACCGCGCTCGTCGCGTTTCTGATCGGCATCGTGCTGAGCTATCTGTCCGCGCAGCAGTTGCAGGCGTTCGGCGCAAATCAGTACATCGTGAATATTCTCGGGCTGTCGGTGATCCGCGAGCTCGGACCGGTGCTCTCCGCGATTCTCGTCGCCGGGCGCTCGGGTTCGGCGATCACCGCGCAGATCGGCGTCATGCGCGTCACGGAGGAACTCGACGCGATGCAGGTCATGGGCATTCCCCACGGCCTGCGGCTCGTGCTGCCGCGCGTGGTCGCGCTCGGCGTCGCGATGCCGCTGCTCGTCATGTGGACCAACATCATTGCGTTGACGGGCGGCGCGCTCGCGGCGAAGCTCGTGCTGTCCATCGACATGAACTTCTTCATCCGCTCGCTGCCGTCGGTGGTGCCGATCGCCAATCTGTGGATCGGGCTCGGCAAGGGCGTCGTGTTCGGCATGCTGATCGCGCTCGCCGCGTGTCATTTCGGCTTCCGCATCAAGGCGAATTCGCAGAGTCTCGGCGAAGGCACGACGACGTCCGTCGTGACGTCGATCACCATCGTCATTCTCGCGGACGCCGTGTTCGCGATCCTGTTTCAGCACGTCGGACTCTGACCGCCATGTCGACCACGCTCGCCACCGCCGTTCGCCATCAGCCGCCGCCCGTCATCGCGGAGCCGGTGATCGAGGTGCGCGATGTCACCAAGCGCTACGGGCGCACGGTGATCCACGAGCATCTGAATCTGGATGTGCGGCGTGGCGAGATCGTTGCGCTCCTGGGCGGATCGGGCTCGGGCAAGACGACCCTCGTGCGGCAGATTCTCGGGCTGGAATCGCCGACATCGGGCACCATTCGCGTGCTCGGCGAGGAATGGGCGCGCATGGACGAAGAAACGGCGAAAATGCTGCGCACGCGCTCCGGCATGATGTTCCAGCAAGGCGCGCTGTTCTCGTCGCTGACTGTATACGACAACATCGCCCAGCCGTTTCGCGAGCTCGGCAAGATTCCCGAGGATCTGATCCGCGAATTCGTGATGCTGAAGCTCGAGATGGTCGGGCTGTCGTGCAAGCATGCGAGCAAGATGCCGTCGGCGCTGTCGGGCGGGATGGTGAAGCGCGTGGGCATCGCGCGGGCGATCGCGCTCGAACCCGAGCTGCTCTTTCTCGACGAACCGACCGCCGGCCTCGACCCGAAGGCATCCGACGAGTTCGTCGATCTGATCGCCACGCTGCATCGCGCGCTCGGGCTGACCGTCGTCATGGTCACGCACGATCTCGATACGATGGTCGCGCTCTCGACGCGCGTCGCCGTGCTCGCGGACCGGCGCGTGCTCGTCGCGGCGCCGGTGGAGGAGGCGTGCGCGGTGGATCATCCGTTCATTCGCGAGTATTTTCTCGGGCGGCGCGGGCGTCGCGCGCTGCAGGCGCTGCCGCCCGAGCGTCGCGCGAAACTGCCGCCGGCCGCGCTCGAGGACGCGCCGATCGCCGTCAACAAATAGCCGAACGACGCTCCACCGACGCCGCCGCGAAGTCAAAGGAATCTGCCGATGGAAAACAAATCACACGCGTTCTGGACCGGGCTCTTCACGATCGCCCTCGTGCTGGCCATCGCTTTCGCCGTGTTTTTCTTCAACGTGGATCGCACCGTGCGCGTGCCCTACGACCTGATCGCGCGCACCAACGTGACCGGCCTTTTCACGGACGCGTCCGTGCGTTATCGCGGTCTGGGCGTCGGCAAGGTGGAGTCGATCCGCTTCGACAAGGCGCATCCGGGGCAGATCCGAATCCGCATTCTCGTCGACAAGAACGCGCCGATGACGCATTCGACCTTCGCGACGCTCGGCTTTCAGGGCGTGACCGGCATCGCGTTCGTGCAGCTCGACGACACCGGCAATGATCCGAGTCCGCTTGCTTCGTCGCCGCAGCACGTCGCCGAAGTGCCGATGCGACCGGGTCTTTTCGAACAGTTGCAGCAGCGCGGCGACGTGATCCTGAAGAAGTTCGAGCGCCTGTCCGAAGACGCCGACAAGTTCCTCTCCGACGACGTGCGCAATCAGCTCATGGCCACGACGAAGAGCCTGCAGGGCGCGGCGGACAGCATCGCGACGCTTGCGGGGCAGGTGCAGCCGGTCACGGCGCAGTTGCCGCAGACGCTGAAGCAGATCAACACCACGCTCGCCTCGACCAACCAGCTCGTGCAGAACCTGAATCGTCCGGATGGCCCGTTCGTCATCAATCTGAACAAGGCGGGCAAGGCCGCCGAGGACGCGAGCGCCGCGCTAGCGGACATGAACGAGTCGCTGCGCTTCGTGACGGCGCGCGTCGGCTTCGAGGCGTTGCCGCGCTTCTATTCGTTCAGCGACGACGTGAGCGCGGCCGCGCGTTCGGTCGATCGCGCCGCCGACGCGTTCAGCACCAATCCGCGCAGCGTGCTCTTCGGCGCGCCGCAAAAGGAGCCGGGACCGGGCGAGCCGGGCTTCACGTGGCCCGCGAAAGCGGCGCATTGATCGAGAAAAACACATGGCAGACATCGACATGAAAGGAGCAGTCGCGGCGTTCGCGCTCGCTTGCGTCACCTTGCTCGCGGGCTGTGGATCGACGTCCACCGCGATGCCGAACGCGCATTACGACCTCGGCGCGCCGCCTGCGGCCGGCGCGACGGCCAACGCCTTGCCGACGCCGCCGGTGAAGGTGCTCGCGGTGGCCGCGCCGCGCAGCCTGGAAACCGATGCGTTCGCGTATCGCCTGAGCTACGTAGACGCCCAGCGCACGGGCAGCTATTCGGACAGCCACTGGACGATGCCGCCCGCGCAGCTCCTCACGCAGCGTCTGCGCAACGCGCTCGCGGCGCGCGGCCCGATCCTGTCGGGCGCCGATCCGGTGCGCGCCGTGCCGCTGCTCGAAGTCGAGCTGACGAGCTTCGAACAGGTCTTCGACG
The DNA here is from genome assembly GCF_023631085.1 of Caballeronia sp. INML1. Lineage (NCBI taxonomy): Bacteria > Pseudomonadati > Pseudomonadota > Betaproteobacteria > Burkholderiales > Burkholderiaceae > Caballeronia > Caballeronia sp. INML1. The sequence continues at coordinate 15,334 of NZ_JALQDT010000003.1, forward strand.
CGCCCGAGCAAAGCCATGGCCTCGTGTCCGTGCGCGCGACGCTGACGCAGCAAGGCCGCGTGGTCGGACAGCGTAGTTTCGCCGCGAGCGCGCCTGCGCCGAGCGCCGATGCATCCGGCGGCGCGCGGGCGCTCGCGGCCGCATCGGACGATGTAATCGCGCAGCTTTCCGCGTGGCTCGCCGCACAACCCCTTTCCGCTTCGCGATGACCTTCTGTTGTTTCACCATCCGCCCAGCGCGGAGGCGTCCGGGCGGCTCATGACGATCAAGCAATGGCAGCGCCGCCCGTCGGCGTTTTCCCGGCAGGCGCTCGCCGCATACGCGGCGCTCGTGGTCTACGGTTCGCTCTATCCGTTCTCGGGCTGGCGCTCGCTGGGCCTGAGTCCGTTCGCGTATCTCGCCGATCCGCTGCCGCAGTATCTGACCGCCTTCGATGTCATCACGAACGTGCTCGGCTACATGCCGCTCGGCTCGCTGATCGTGCTCGCGCTCTATCCGCGCTTTCGCGGCACGCTCGCGGTGGGCGCGGCGCTCGCCGGCGGCGCGTTGCTGTCCGGCACGATGGAAGCCATTCAGACGTATTTGCCGACGCGCGTCGCCTCGAATCTCGATCTCGCCGCCAATGCGTTCGGCGCGCTCGTCGGCGGCGTGCTCATCGCGCCCGCGACGAGTGCGCTGCTCGACCGCGGCCTGCTGCGGCGCATCCGCTTCACGTGGTACGAGCGCGACGCGGCGTATGTCATCGGGCTGTCGGCGCTGTGGCCGTTCGCGGCGATGTTCCCCGCGCCGTATCTCTTCGGCGGCGGCGACCTGCCGCGCGTGCTATGGGACGAGCTCGACCCGTCGATGCAAGACGCGATCCTCGCGTGGACGCCTGCGCCATGGGACATCGAAAGCTGGCCCGACCGGTTGGGCGCGCTGCTCCCGGACGACGCCTGGGAAGCGCTGATCACGTCGACGAGCCTCTTTGCGGCGCTCGTGCTCGCGACGCTGCTCACGCGCAAGCGCGCGCCGCGCATCCGGCTGATGCTCAGCCTCGTCGCGATGACGCTCTTCGCGAAAGCGGGCGCGACTTTCCTGCAATCGCGCGCGGGCCTGACCTTCGACTGGGCGACGGACGGCGCGCTCGAAGGCATTGCCATCGCGGTGACGGCGGGCGTGCTGTCGGTGTCGCTGCCGCGCGGACTGCGCGCGGCGCTCGCGGGCGCCGCGCTCGTCGCCTCGCTCGCGCTCGTCAATCTGCTGCCGGTGAATCCGTATTTCGACATCGTGCTCGCCGACTGGCGGCAGGGACGCTACCTGCATTTCAACGGGCTCGCGCACTGGCTCGCGTGGGTCTGGCCGTATGCGGCGCTCGGCTGGCTCGCGTCCGCGGCCGAGCGCGCGTGGCTCGCGCGGCGTCGCGCGCGCAAGGCGAGCCGCCCGGCGTGACGCCCGGCGTGTCGCGGCGGGCACGAACATCGCTCGCTATAATCGACCGACACTCTCATCGCACCCCGCTCATGGATTCCTTCTACAAGTATCACGTGTTCTTTTGCCTGAATCAGCGCGACGCCGATGCGCCGCGCCCCAGTTGCGCGAACTGCAACGCACAGGCCATGCAGGAGCACGCGAAAAAACGCGTGAAGCAACTCGGCCTCGCGGGCGAAGGCAAAGTGCGCATCAACAAGGCCGGGTGTCTGGACCGCTGCGAGCTCGGGCCGGTCGTGGTCGTGTATCCGCAAGGCACGTGGTACACGTATGTCGATGAAACCGATATCGACGAAATCGTGGAGTCGCATCTGGCCAACGGAAAAATCGTCGAACGTCTTCTCATCGATCAACCGGCATGAACGCGCAAACCGAAAAATTTCTGATCGACGGGCCGGTCGGCAAGATCGAATGCGCGCTCGACCGTACCGATTCAGCGCCGCGCGGCATCGCGCTCGTCGCGCATCCGCATCCGCTCTTCGGCGGCACGATGGACAACAAGGTCGCGCAGACGCTCGCGCGCACTTTCGTTCAGCTCGGCTACACGACGTATCGCTCGAATTTTCGCGGCGTCGGCGCGACGGGCGGCGAGCATGACAACGGCATCGGCGAGCAGGACGATCTGCTCGCGCTGATCGACCACATGCGCGCGCAACCCGGGCAGGCCGACGTGCCGATCGTGCTCGCGGGCTTTTCATTCGGCACCTTCGTGCTGTCGCATGTCGCGAAGCGCATGCTCGAAGCGGGCAAGCAAATCGAGCGGATGGTGTTCGTCGGCACGGCCGCGAGCCGCTGGGAGGTCGCGCCAGTGCCGGACACCACCCTCGTGATCCACGGCGAAGTCGATGACACCGTGCCGATTCAATCCGTCTACGACTGGGCGCGGCCGCAGGAACTGCCGGTCGTCGTGATTCCGGGCGGCGAGCATTTCTTTCACCGCAAGCTGCATATTCTCAAGCGCGTGATCGTCGACGCGTGGCGCTGAGCACGCGCTCGACCCGCGAGCGGCGCAAGGCTTCTGAAGGGCTGTGCGCGCGCATCGTTTCCTGATCGGTAAAAGCGGCTAAGCGCAGCCTGAAAAACGTTAAAACGCGCGGCAGAAGGGCAGATTCAAAGGAAAACGGAAGCGGGCCACGCGTATAATGGCGCAGAATTTTTTCGCTGTTTCCGGCCGTGCGATGCTCCGACGAACTTGTCGCGGTCATCGAAACTCCGGCTTCCGAGAACCGTTTTCGCGTCCGTCTGTCGAACGAGCGCTTTTCGCCGCGGCGCCCCGTGCCGCTGTCCTGGCGATCAGCCCGACCGACAGCGACGGTCAGCCTGTTCAACCCGTGCTTCGCCGATCATCCGATCCCCGATCGTCCTCGTCGCAGCCTGCTTTTTCCGCCGATCGATCCTATGCGCTTTGTCCCTGCCGGCCTGTCTCTCCCTTCTGTTTCCATCGTTCAACATCGCGCCATCAAAGCCGCACTCGTGCTGCCGGCCGTGCTGGCCGCCGCGAGCGCCTTCGCGCAAGTGCCGCCGCCCGACGTGACCGCGCGCTCGTGGGTGCTCGTCGATGCCACCAGCAATCAGGTGCTCGCGTCGGGCAATCCCGATGAGCGCGTCGAGCCCGCATCGCTCACGAAGCTGATGACCGCGTATCTCGTCTTCGACGCGCTGAAGGCGAAGAAGATCAACATGGATCAGACCGTCATGCCGAGCGAGGCCGTGCGCCGCGTGCGCACGGACGAGTCGCGCATGTTCATCGAGGCGAACAAGCCGGTCACCGTGCACGATCTCGTCTACGGCATGATCGTGCAGTCGGGCAACGATGCGGCCATCGCGCTGGCCGAACTCGTCGGCGGCAGCGAAAGCAACTTCGTGCAGTTGATGAACGCGGCAGCGAAGCGCATCGGCATGACTCACACGAACTTCGCCGATGTGAACGGCATGCCCGATCCGCAGCACTACACGACCGCCGGCGATCTCGCCGTGCTGTCCACGCGCCTCGTGCGCGACTTCCCCGAGTACTACAGCATCTTCTCGGTGAAGGAATTCACGTACAACAAGATCAAGCAGCCGAACCGTAACCGCCTGCTGTGGCTCGATCCGACCGTCGATGGCCTCAAGACCGGCCACACGAAGGCCGCGGGCTATTGCCTGATCGCGACCGCGAAGCGCTCGCTCGTCGGCGTGCCCGATGCGAGCCGCCGTCTCGTCGCCGTGGTGATGGGCGAGCCCAAAGAGCACAACCGCGTGCAGGACAGCCTGAAGATGCTGAACTACGGCTACACCGCGTACGACGCACTGCGTCTGTACAAGGCGAATCAGGTGATCGAATCGCCGCGCGTGTACAAGGGCGCCGCGGACAACGTGCAGGCGGGCGTCACGACGGATCAGTACATCACCGTGCCGAAGGGTTTGGGCGAGAAGGTCAAGCCGACCGTCACGCACAACGATCTGATCGTCGCGCCTATCAAGAAAGGCCAGCAGATCGGAACCGTCAAGATGATGGCGGACGGCAAGGAGGTCGCGCAGTTCCCGCTCGTGGCGCTGCAGGACGTGCCGGAAGCGGGCATCTTCGGCCGCCTGTGGGATTCGGCGCTGCTCTGGTGGCAGAAGCGCAAATAATCGAAGTCAGCGAAGTTTGAGCGGCAGTTTTGAGAAAGGAGCGGTCCCGATGAGCCAAGCCGAAGTTTTCGATCCGACGGTTTATCTGAACGGTGAGTGGGGGCCGCTTTCCGAAGCGCGCATTCCCGTGCTCGACCGCGGGTTCATCTTCGGCGACGGCGTGTATGAAGTCGTGCCGCTCTACGGGCAAGCCGATGGCACGCGCCTGCCGTTCCGGCTCAAACAGCATCTCGCGCGGCTGAATCGCAGTCTCGGCAAGATCCGTATCGACAATCCGTTCGACGATGCCGGCTGGCGTGCGTTGATCGATCGCGCGATCAGCGAAAACGCCGGCAACGGCGACGCGCTCGTCTACATTCAGGTCACGCGCGGCGTCGCGAAGCGGCGCGGGCATGCATTTCCGGCCGGCCTCACGCCGACCGTGTTCGTCATGCTCGGCCAGCTCGTTTTTCCGAGCGTGGCGGATCGCGCACGCGGCGCGGTGGCCGTGACCGCCGAGGACAAGCGCTGGCTGCATTGCGACATCAAGTCGGTGTCGCTGCTCGGCAATGTGCTGATGGCGCAGCACGCCGCGGAAAACGACGCGCTCGAAACCATCCAGTTGCGCGATGGCTTGCTGACCGAAGGTTCGTCCTCGAATGTGTGGGTCGTGAAGCGCGGCACGCTGCTCGGCGCGCCGCGCGGACCGCGCATCCTGGAAGGCATCCGCTACGGGCTCATCGAGGAGCTGGCGAGCGAGGCGGGCATTCCATTCGAGGAGCGCGACATCACGGAAGCCGAATTGCGTTCGGCCGACGAAGTCATGATCAGCTCCGCGACGAAGGAAGTCATGCCGATCACGACGCTCGATGGAAAAAGCGTCGGCGACGGCCGTCCCGGTCCAATCTATGCTGCGCTGTACGACGCCTACCAGCGGGCCAAGGCGCGCGAGTTCGCGCACGAGGCCGCGCGAGCCAAGCCAGGCGCGAAGTAAAGGAGAACGCCATGTCTGACAAGCCACAATCCACCGATCCAACAGATTCCGCCGCGCACAGCGCCGACGAACTGTTCGACTTTCCCTGCGACTTCCCGATCAAGGTAATGGGCAAGACGCATCCGGAATTCCACGACACGATCGTCAGCCTGCTCAAGGAGTTCGACCAGGATTTCGACGCCTCGCGTGTCGAGGCCCGTCCGTCGTCCGGCGGTAATTACACCGGTCTCACCTGCACCGTGCGTGCGCAGAATCGTCCGCATCTCGACGACATCTATCGCGCGCTCACCGGCCATCCGATGGTCAAGGTAGTGCTTTGAGCTTACTCGCCGGCGCGTCGCACACCGCCGGCGTGCGCTCGTAGAGCAGCCTGAACTGCTCGGCTTCCTCGAACACCCATTCCCTGAACGCCTGCACGCGCTTCGTCTGAAGGAGCGCCGTCGGACACACGAAGTAGTACTTCCACGGACTCGGGCCGTCTATGTTGAAGAGGCGCACGAGCCGTCCCGCGATGATCTCCTGCATCGCGAGCGATCGCCGCACGAGTGCGACGCCTTGTCCGTCGATGGCCGCCTGCAGCAGATTCGACGAATCTTCATACAGCACGCCGCGCTTCGGCTCCGGAAGATCCGTGAGGCCGGCCGCGTCGAACCACGGGCGCCACAATTCCTCATCCGACCGCAAGAGCGGCGTGGCCGCCAGATCGCCGGGCACGCGCGGCAACGCGCCGCCGCGAAAATTCGGCGAGCACGCGGGAAAGAACACCTCGTCCAGCAACTCCTCCGCGTGCAGACCCGCGTACTTGCCGTAGCCGAAACGGATGGCGACATCCACATCGTCGCGGTTGAAGTCGGTGAGCGCGTTCGTCGACAGCAATTCGAGATCGACTTCCGGATGTTTCTCGATAAACCGGCCGACGCGCGGCGTCAGCCACCGCGCCGAAAACGACGACAGCATCGACACGATCAGCCGCCGGTCGCGATCGCCCGAGCGGATGCGGCGCGTGGATTCGGCCAATGCGACCAAGGCCGCGCGCACCTCCGCGGCGTATTGCCTGCCCCGGTCGGTGAGACGCACGCGCTTGCCGTCGCGCGCGAAGAGCGACACGCCCAGTTCGGCCTCCAGCGCGCGGATCTGATGACTGACCGCGCCGTGCGTGACGAAAAGCTCGTCGGCGGCGCGGGAGAAGCTCTCGTGACGGGCGGCGGCCTCGAAGGCACGCAACGCGTTCAGGGCGGGAAGCTGTCGGAGGTCCATGTGGATCGTTGGCGTGGTCGTTGTCAATACAGCTCACATAGCGGTGAAAATTGATCGTTTTGTCTGATGCCTTGCCACGCCTAGGATTGTAGTCATCGAAACGTTCCTCTGGCGGAGTGGATCATGCGAGAAATATCAACAAGCGTCACCTTCGAAATCAAGCCCGGCGAAACCGTGCCGATGCGCATCGCGCGAGGCTCGCGTCTGACGGTCCACGGCACCGCCGTCTGGGCGACGCGCAGCAACGACATCGAAGACTACTGGCTCGTCCCCGGCGACCACCTCAAGCTGCGCGAACGCGAGCGGCTCTGGCTTTCCGTCGAAGGCGACCGTCCGGCGCACGTCGTCTTCACGATCCTGCCGCGCTGCGACGAGCGTGCGATGCACTGGCTTTCGACGCGCATCGAGCGTCTTGCCCAACGTCTTCGCGCCGGATGGCGCACCGTCTGAGCCAACTATTCGAATTTGCCATCGAAGGCATGCGAATTCACCATCGGCGGGCATGGGCCTATTTCGGTAAACTACCGGCACCATGTCCGCCACACCGCTCGCAGTCCCACAAGAAATTCACGACGCGCCCGACACCGTGCTCAGTTCCGGTGAGTTTCCGGTTGCGTTGCGCTGGCGCGGCCTCGAGCCGTACAGCCAGAGCTTCGACGCCATGCGGGCCTTCACCGACGCCCGCACGCCCGACACACCGGACGAAATCTGGCTCGTCGAGCATCCGCCGGTTTTCACGCTCGGTCTCGCGGGCGATCCGGCGCATCTTCTGCTCGCCGAAAGCGGTATTCCGCTTCTCAAGGTGGATCGCGGCGGACAGATTACCTATCACGGGCCGGGACAGATCGTCGCTTATCTGCTGATCGATTTGCGTCGCCGCAAACTCATGGTGCGCGAGCTGGTGCGGCGCATCGAAGAGGCCGTGATCGAAACCCTCGCGACGTATAATCTCGCGACCGACCGCAAGGCCGGCGCGCCCGGCATCTATGTCACGCGGCCATCGGCGCGGCAGGTCGAACATAATGCGAACGTTCGTTCGCATGAACGTCATGAAGGCGCGAAGATCGCCGCGCTCGGACTCAAGATTCGCAACGGCTGCAGTTATCACGGCGTGAGCCTCAATGTGAGCATGAACTTGCAGCCGTTCCTCGCAATCAACCCGTGTGGCTACGCGGGGCTCGAAACGGTCGACATGGCGACGCTCGGCGTCGTCGCCGACTGGCGCGACGTAGCTCTCGTGCTGGCCGTTCGGCTGGCACTTCAAATCGGCGGCCTCCCCGCAACTACCGCCGCAACAACCGGATCGACCGAATGACTGACGCAACCGCAAACCTGGCCGGCGATACCGCTGCTCCCGCCTACGACGCCACTGCCAAGCAAAAGGCCCAAGCGAAGACGTCGCGTATTCCGATCAAGGTCATCCCCATCGAGAAGCTGAAGAAGCCGGACTGGATCCGCGTGCGCACGGCGACGGGGAACTCACGCTTCAACGAGATCAAGCACATCCTGCGCGAGCACAACCTGCATACGGTGTGCGAGGAAGCGAGCTGCCCGAACATCGGCGAATGCTTCGGCAAAGGCACCGCGACGTTCATGATCATGGGCGACAAGTGCACGCGCCGCTGCCCGTTCTGCGACGTCGGTCACGGCCGCCCCGATCCGCTCGATGCGGACGAGCCGCTGAATCTCGCGCGCACCATCGGCGCGTTGAAGCTGAAGTACGTGGTGATCACGTCCGTCGATCGCGATGATCTGCGCGACGGCGGCGCGGCGCACTTCGTCGAGTGCATCAAACAGGTCCGCGAGCATTCGCCGGAGACGCGCATCGAGATTTTGACGCCGGACTTCCGCGGCCGTCTGGATCGTGCGATCGGCATCCTTACCGCCGCGCCGCCCGACGTGATGAACCACAACCTCGAAACGGTGCCGCGTCTCTACAAGGAAGCGCGTCCGGGTTCGGATTATCACCATTCGTTGAAGCTCCTCAAGGACTTCAAGGCGCTGCATCCGGAAGTCGCGACGAAATCGGGCCTGATGGTCGGCCTGGGCGAAACGGAAGAAGAAATTCTCCAGGTGATGCGCGATCTGCGCGCGCACGACGTGGACATGCTGACGATCGGCCAATACTTGCAGCCGTCGGAGCACCACCTGCCGGTGCGGGCTTACGTCCATCCGGATACGTTCAAGATGTACGAGGAAGAGGCGTACAAGATGGGCTTCACGCACGCGGCTGTCGGCGCGATGGTGCGGTCGAGCTATCACGCGGATTTGCAGGCGCACGGGGCGGGCGTGGTCTGAGCGCTTCTGGCTGACCGAAAAGAGAAACCCACGGGCGACCGTGGGTTTTTTCATGGTTGAACCGAAACCGCAGCCGTCCGGATCGCCGGACGTCCCTATTCCGGATTTCCAGAAACACAGATTCCGCATGATCGCTTCATAAAAAAGATCTAGATAAATCAAAGGTTTAAAAACAAGTAGAACTGGCATCGCCCTTGCGATATAGAGTGCACGGCCGATGAGCCGCCCATAAAAGTCAAGGAGACAACCGATGACCCCTCTCGCACCCAAACGCCCCTGAATCCGTCGACGAAGCGGCTATCGCTACGCGGCGCGTTTCGGCGTGCGCATCCCACAGTTTCATCCGCGCACCGGGAAAGCTTCCGCAGGTTCAAGCTCGCCGCTGGCCGTACTTCCGCCAATTGCTAGTCCTTGCCTGGAAACATCGTGAAAAAACCTATCTATAAAGTCCTGTACGTGCAGGTGATCGTCGCCATCATCATCGGCATCGCGCTCGGGCACTTCCAACCGAATCTCGCCACCGACATGAAGCCGCTCGGCGACGGGTTCATCAAGCTCATCAAGATGGTGATCGGGCCGATCATCTTCTGTACTGTCGTGACCGGCATTGCCGGCATGGAAGACATGAAGAAGGTCGGGCGCGTCGGCGGCAAGGCGCTCCTGTACTTCGAAGTCGTGTCCACGTTCGCGCTGATCCTCGGCCTCGCCGCGACGCACATCCTGAAGCCCGGCGTCGGCTTCAACGTCGATCCGGCCACGCTCGATCACAAGGCTGTCGATTCCTTCGCGACGAAGGCGCACGGCCAGAGCACGGTCGACTTCTTCATGCACATCATCCCGGACACGCTGGTGTCGGCGTTCGCGCAGGGCGAAATCCTCCAGATCCTGCTGATCGCGCTGCTGTTCGGCTCGGTGCTCGCGCATATCGGCGAGCGAGGCAAGGTCGTGACGAGTTTCATCGAGGGGTTGTCGAGCATCCTGTTCGGCATGGTCGGCATCATCACGAAGCTCGCGCCGATCGGTGCGTTCGGCGCGATGGCGTTCACCATCGGCAAGTACGGCATCGGTTCGCTGCTGCCGATGCTCAAGCTCGTCGGCACCTTCTATCTGACGTCGTTCATCTTCGTCGTCGTCGTGCTTGGCGCCATCGCGCGCATGGTCGGCTTCAACATCCTGAAGTTCATCGCGTACATCAAGGAAGAAATGCTGATCGTGCTCGGCACGTCGTCGTCGGAAGCGGCGCTCCCGCAACTGATGCTCAAGCTCGAAAAGCTCGGCTGCTCGCGCTCGGTCGTGGGTCTCGTCGTGCCGACCGGCTATTCGTTCAACCTCGACGGCACGAACATCTACATGACGATGGCTGTGCTGTTCATCGCCCAGGCAACCAACACCGACCTCTCGTGGGGCCAGCAACTGACGCTGCTCGCGGTGACGATGCTCACATCGAAGGGCGCGAGCGGCGTGACCGGCGCGGGCTTCATCACGCTGGCGGCGACGCTGGCCGTCGTGCCGACCATTCCGCTCGCGGGCATGGTGCTGATCCTCGGCATCGACCGCTTCATGTCGGAATGCCGCGCGCTGACGAACATCGTCGGTAACGGCGTGGCGACGGTCGTCGTGTCGGCGTGGGAGAAGGAACTCGACCGCAGCAAGCTGAAGGCGGCGTTGTCACGCGAGGTCGACGTGACCGATACGGAAGAAGTGAAGTCCGTCTAAGCAGCGCCGGCGACCCCTTCCGGACACGCGATCATGCAAGCGGCGAAGCCTCAGTCCGAGAGTGCTTCGCCGCAATCGCTTGCGGCGTCCGCAAAGCCTTATCCAGAAGGCGCCTATGCCACAATGACAGATCCTCACTCGCGGGAATCTGCTCACGTGACGCGCCGCATCCTCGTGTTCTTCGCGCTATGCGCCGCGCTCGTGGCGTGCTGCGCGCTCACGTGGCAGCTCGCGTGGCAAAGCGGCATCGACGAGCTCAGGCTCAATGCCGCCGCGCGCGTCGATCGCACGACGAACACGCTCAAGAGCACGCTCGACCGCTACGAATATCTGCCGTATCTGCTCTCGCGGCATCCTGTCGTGCAGAACGCGCTGGATCATCCCGATAAGGCCAATGTCGAGCGCGCGAACCGCTATCTCGAAGATCTCAACGCGCGCGCGCATGCCACAGTCACCTATCTGATCCGCTCGAACGGGATCAGCGTCGCCGCGAGTAACTGGAATGCGGCGGACAGCTTCGTCGGCGTGGACTATAACTTCCGGCCGTATTTCATCGATGCGATGAAGGGCGGCGTCGGCCGGTTCTTCGGCATCGGGACGATTTCCATCGAACCCGGCTATTACATTTCGCAGCCGGTGTACCGCGAAGGCACGCGCGAGGTCATCGGCGTTGCGGTCGTGAAGCTCAATCTGGAATGGCTGCAAGGCGCCGATGCGGCCGAGCCGCTCATCGTCACGGACGATCACGGCGTCATCTTTCTCTCGTCGGTGCCGGCGTGGAAATATCACACGGTGCGGCCGCTGCCGCAGAACATCGAGGCTTCGGTGTATGCGACGCGCCAGTACGCACAGCAGGCGATCACGCCATTGCCGATGACCGTCGTGAAGACCTTCAGCGACGGCGCGCAGATCGTGCGTGTCGGCGGCGGGCGCAACGCGCCGGCGTTTCTCGCGACGCATCGTTCCATCGGCGAGCCCGACTGGCAACTGATCACGATGGCCGCGCTCGATCCCGTCGAAAGCGCCGCGCAGAACGCGGTCATCGTCACGGCGCTCGTGTTCGTGTCGCTGTGCCTGCTCGCGTTCTACTGGCGCATGCGCCGCGCGCGCGTGCGAGAGATGATCCGCAGCCGCGAGTTGCTGCAGACCGCGTATGCCGAGTTGAACCAGCGTGTCGCGGAGCGCACGGCCGATTTGTCCGAAGCGAATGCGCAACTGACGAAAGAAGTCAACGAGCGCACGCGCGCGGAGCAGGACTTGCGCGCGGCGCACGACGAGCTCATTCAGGCGAGCAAGCTCGCCGCGCTCGGCCAGATGGCGGCCGGCATCACGCACGAACTGAATCAGCCGCTCGCCGCGTTGCGCAGTTTCTCCGACAACACCCGCGTGCTGATCGAGCGCGGCGATCAGGCGGCGGCGCGTGAGAATCTCGAAGCGATCGCATCGCTGACCGAGCGCATGGGCAACATCACGAATCAGCTCAAGCTCTTTGTCACGAAGGCGCGGCCAAAGAACGCACGTGCGGACGTCGCGCGCGCATTGCGCCAGGTGTTCTCGATGCTGCGTCCGCGCATGAAGAATGTCGTCATCGATATCGCGCCGGAGCTCGCCGAAGGCAGCGCGCCTGTGTTCGTGCGTTGCGAGGATTTGCGGCTCGAGCAGGTGTTCATCAATCTGATCGGCAATGCGCTCGATGCGGTCGCGTCGTGCGACAAGCCGCGCATCGTCATCGAACTGAACACGCGCGCGGACACGATCGAACTCATGGTGCGCGATAACGGCCCCGGCATTCCCGCCGACGCGCTGCCGCGTCTTTTCGAGCCGTTCTTCACGACGAAGGAAATGGGGCAGGGCCTGGGCCTCGGGCTCGCGATTTCCTCGGCGATCGCGCGTGACTATGGCGGCACGCTCGTCGCGCGCAATCGCGAGGCGCCGATCGTCGCGGACGGACCGGAAGGCGGTACGCAGGCCGACGCGGACGGATCGTACGGCGCAGAATTCGTATTGACGCTGCGTCGCGCGTAGCATCCGAAACTTTGAATCGAGACAAGACAATGACGCCCGGTTTGCAGGTGATCTTCATCGAAGACGACGAACTCGTGCGCCGCGCGAGCGTGCAGACCCTGCAACTCGCGGGCTTCGACGTGACCGGCCACGGCAGCGTCGAGTCCGCCGCGCGCGCGATCGACGCGAGTTTCCCCGGCGTGATCGTGAGCGATATCCGTCTGCCCGGCGCGAGCGGCCTCGATCTGCTCGCGCAATGCCGCGAGCGCGCGCCCGAAGTGCCGGTGATCCTCGTCACCGGCCACGGCGATATCTCGATGGCCGTGCAGGCGATGCGCGACGGCGCGTATGACTTCATCGAAAAGCCGTTCGCCTCCGAGCGATTGATCGAAGCGGTGCGCCGCGCGCTCGAGCGCAGATCGCTGGTGCTCGAAAATCAGGCGTTGCGGCGGGAGCTGGCGGGACAAAGCCGCATCATCGGGCGCAGTCCGGCGATCGAGCAGGTGCGGCGGCTGATCGCGAACGTCGCGCCGACGGATGCCTCCGTGCTCATCAACGGCGATACCGGCGCGGGCAAGGAACTGATCGCGCGAAGCCTGCACGAAATGTCGCCGCGTCGCGACAAGCCGTTCATCGCGGTGAATTGCGGGGCGCTGCCGGAGCAGATGTTCGAATCCGAGATGTTCGGCTACGAACAGGGCGCGTTCACCGGCGCGCAGAAGCGGCGCATCGGCAAGCTTGAGCATGCGTCGGGCGGCACGCTTTTTCTCGATGAAATCGAAAGCATGCCGCTCTCGTTGCAGGTCAAGCTGCTGCGCGTGCTGCAGGACGGCGTGCTGGAGCGGCTCGGCTCGAATCAGCCGGTGCGTGCGAATCTGCGTGTCGTCGCGGCCGCGAAGGGCGACATGAACGAACACGTCGCCGACGGCACGTTCCGCCGCGACCTGTTGTACCGGCTGAACGTGGTGACGATCACGCTGCCGCCGCTCAACGAACGGCGCGAAGATATCGTCCCGCTCTTCGAACATTTTCTGCTCGATGCAGCCGTGCGCTACGAGCGGCCCGCGCCGCTCATCACGGATCGCCAGCGCGCGGATCTGATGCAGCGTGACTGGCCCGGCAACGTGCGCGAGCTGCGCAATGCGGCGGATCGCATGGTGCTCGGCATTCTCGATGATGGCGGCGCGGCCGCACTCGACCTGTCGACGCAATCGCTCAAGGAACGCACCGAGCAGTTCGAGCGCGCGGTGATCGCGGAGGCGCTTGAGCATTGCGGCGGCGCGGTCGCTGTGGCCGCGGACCGGCTCCAGCTCGGCAAGGCGACGTTGTACGAGAAGATAAAGCGGTATGGAATCGTCGTGAAAGGCGATTCGTCCGAGCGATAAAAAAAGCCCGCTGGTTGCGCCAGCGGGCTTTTTTCTGATTTTCGGAAGCGGCGCTTTAGGCCGAACCGAGCGCCTTGTCGAGCAGTTGATCGAGTTCCGCGAACGTCGGCTCGCCGACATAGCGCTTCAAAATCTTGCCGTTCTTGTCGATGACGAAGGTCGTCGGCGTCAGTTGTACGTTGCCGAACTGCTTCGCGGCGCTGCCGTCGTCCATCGCGACCTTGAACGGCAGGTTGCGCGTCTGCGCGTAGTTGCTGACGTACATCGGCGCGTCGTAGTTCATCGCGACCGCCACGAACTCCAGGCCGCGGCCCTTGAACTTGTTGTACGTGTCGATCATCTGCGGCATTTCCTTCATGCAGGTCTCGCAGCTCGTCGCCCAGAAGTTGACGAGGTAGACCTTGCCCTTGAGATCGCCCGACGTGGAAATCTTCTGTCCCGAAAGCAGCGTGAAAGTCGCATCCGGCACCTTCTGCTGGCCGCCGAAGGCGAAATACCCGGTGCAGGCGATCACGCCCGCGACGAGCGCCATCACGATGTAGCGCAGCGGGCTCTTGGCGCGCGTGGATGTGTCTTGCGTGGATTGGGACATGTTGAACCTCATGTTGCTCATTTCCGCAGTTTGCGGACCCCGCCGCCGGAACGGAGACTGCTGGCTATTTTAGCGCCAATTTCGGGATGGATTCCTGACGCGCCGATAAGTCCGGCATTGCAGCGCGATAATGATGCTTTTCCACGCAGCGGTTCCTTATGAAGCGAGTTTTCTCCGTGTTTCCGTCTCTCTGGCATCGTGCAACATCGCGCATTCTTCCGAGCCTGAAGTCGGCCACCAAATGGGTGTGCGCATCTGTCGCATGCGGCGCCTTACTCGCGTGCACGCCCTCGTACGACTGGCGCACCGTGATGAACAACGACGATGGCTACGAAGTGACGTTGCCCGCGAAGCCGCGTTCGGAGGAGCGGCAAATCGAAATTGCCGGCCAGTCGATGACGATGCGCATGCAAACCGCCGAAGCCGGCGATGCCGTCTTCGCCGTCGGCACGGTGGTGCTGCCGCATGCCGACCCGCAATTGCAGCGGGCGACGCTCGATTTCCTTCAGCAGGGGCTCGCGCGCAACGTCAACGCGCAACCGGGCGCGCGTGCGACGCAAATCGAACTCGCCGCCGGCGGGCGCGTGCTTGGAAGCGAGATGGAAGTGAAAGGCGAAGGCGGCGAGAAACACCAGTCGCGGACGATTCAGGCGAGATTCGTCGCGCGCGGCGCGCACGTCTATCAACTGGCGATCGTGTCGGACAAAGCGCCGCCCCGAGAGCAGGCAGAACAATTCTTTACGTCCTTCAAACTCTTTTAGAGGAAGGCCTCGAATTCTGCACGCGTTGATTTAAGAGCGTCCTGCATTCGCGAAAACAAGCTAGGTTTCCTCGTAAGTTTACGCGCTAATTCACGGATTCATATGGACTTTTTCCGCTATCCACAATGTCTGTGGATAACATTGTGGAAAAGAATGTGCGGTGGCGCGCAAAAGCCCAGTTCATACGGTTTACGTTAGTTTGCCTTCGTTCGTGGCAAGTTAAATAATTCAATAAAATCAATGGTCTGCAAAAACGACTGGAAACGGGGGTTTGATCGGATGAAAGATCGTCCCGGATCGGTTCAGTGTGCATAAGTCAAGTCTTGACAAGCACTTTTCGTGGTAGCAGGGCTTGGACCCGTGCTTGGCAGCGTCGACACTAGGCAGCCGTCGGCAGCCGCCGATACTGAACTGCCTCCGCGACGTGCGATGCATTGGGCATATCGGCACCGGCGAGGTCGGCGATCGTCCGCACGACTTTGAGCACGCGGTAGTACGCGCGCGCCGACCAGCCGAAGCGTTCGCCCGCCGCGCGCAACAACGCTTCTCCGGTCGAATCGGGGCGGCAGACTTCGTCAGCCTCGCGACCGTCGAGGTCGCGGTTGATCTTGCCCTGACGCTGCACCTGAATGTCGCGCGCCGCCGCGACGCGCGCCGCGACCGTGGCGCTCGGCTCACCGCGTTTCACGTCGCGCGCCGACAGTTCCGCCGGCGATAGTGCCGGCAGTTCGATTTGAATATCGATGCGGTCCATCAGTGGCCCGGACAGTTTGCGAAGATAACGTGCGGCGACATCGGGTGAGCAGCGGCACCGTCCGCTCGGGTCGCCCCGCCAGCCGCACGGACATGGGTTCATCGCGGCGACGAGCTGGCAGGCCGCCGGAAAGTCCGCCTGCTGCGCGGCGCGCGAAATCGTGATTTGGCCGACTTCGAGCGGTTCGCGCAGGGTCTCCAGCACTTTTCGATCGAACTCGGGAAACTCGTCGAGAAACAGGACGCCGAGATGCGCGAGCGTGATCTCGCCCGGCTGCGGCGGATTACGCCCGCCGACGAGCGCCGCCGCACTCGACGAATGATGCGGCGCGCGAAACGGCCGTCGCCGCCACTGCCCGGGCGTGAAGCCGAGCGAGCTCGCCGAGAGGATCGCCGCGGAGGTGAGCGCTTCGTCGTCGTTCATTGGCGGAAGCAGGCCCGGCAAGCGCGCGGCGAGCATCGATTTGCCCGCGCCGGGCGGTCCCACCATCAGCAGATGATGTCCGCCCGCGGCGGCCACTTCGAGCGCGCGCCGCGCGGCGGGATGGCCGATCACGTCGGCGAGATCGGCGGCGGGCTCGGCTATCGGCGCAAGCGGCGCGGCGTGCACCGGCCTGAGCCGCGCATCGGGGACACCGTTCAGATGCGCACAGAGCGTAGGCAAGTCCGCCGCGCCGAACACCTCGATGCCCGGCACGAGCGCCGCCTCCGCCGCGCTTGCGAGCGGCACGTAGATCTCCGGGATGCGCGTATCCGGATCGCGGATCGATGCATAGTGACGCGCCGCGCCGCAGACCATCGCGAATGCGCCGCGCATCGGACGCAGCGCGCCGGTGAGCGACAGTTCACCGGCGAACTCGCGATGCTCGAGCGATTCGGCCGGGATCTGACCGCTCGCTGCAAGAATGCCGAGCGCGATCGGCAGATCGAAGCGGCCGCTTTCCTTCGGCAGATCGGCTGGCGCGAGATTGACGGTGATCCGGCGGACGGGAAAATCGAAACCGCAGTTCTGAAGCGCGGCGCGCACGCGCTCCCGGCTTTCACGGACTTCGAGATCGGGCAGGCCGACGATGGACGAAGTAGATATATAATTGCACCAACCCCAACAGTCTTAAGCGATGCCGAACGTGGACAAGAAAACGCCTTTAGCCTACAGCTATATCAGATTCAGCACTGCCCGCCAGGCTTTGGGCGACAGCCTTCGTCGACAGCTCGAGCTAACCGAAAAATATTGCGAAAAGAAGGGTTTGCGCCTCGTGCGTGAATCAGCGTATCGCGACCTTGGCGTTTCCGCGTTCCGAAAAAAGAACATGGAGACGGGCAAACTCGCCGAATTCATCGAAGCCGTAAAGGCCGGAAAGGTGCCCTCGGGCAGCTTTCTCATCATTGAGCAGTTCGACCGATTATCTAGGGCAAATGTCAACGTCGCACTACGGTTACTGATGGACTTGATTGAGGCAGGCATCGTCGTTGTTACGTTGGTCGATGAAAAAGAATGGACCAGAGAGTCCCTTACGGACCTTGCAGAACTTTTCACGGCAATAATCTTTATGGCGCGCGCTAACGATGAAAGCGCGCGAAAATCTGACCGCTTGACAGCAGTCTGGGAACAAAAGAAAAAACGCGCGGCGGATGGCACTGCGACCCGGATTGTGACGAGCGAAGCGCCTCGTTGGTTGAGAGCAAAGGCAGATAAAACCGGATTCGAGCCGGTGCCCGACCTGGTCGAAAGTGTGCGGCGGGTATTCGAGATGCGCATTAATGGCGCAGGCGCAGTCGCAATCTGCAGCCGAGCAAATCGAGAGCGCTGGCCAGTGCCAGGGAAAGCACCTGTCCGAAAAGCCGGGGAGACAGACGAAGACTTTGCTCAGCGCAGGGATACGAGCGGCCATTGGCATCTATCGTTGGTCAATCGGATTCTCAAAAATCGAGCGGTTCTCGGTGAGTATCAACCTAAACGTATTGACCGCGAAGATAGCAGGAACAGAATTGCCGTTGGCGAGCCGATTCGCGATTACTACCCGGTCATCATTGACGAATCCACATTTCTTAGAGCGCAAGCTACGTCGCTACGGCGTGGCATTCGGCCAGGTCGACGAGATGCGGAAGCGCGGAACTGGCTCTATGGGCTGGTGAAATGCGGCGAATGCGGAAATTCACTGGTTCGTAAGAACAAAGCATCAGCGAAGCAACCTGGCTATGCACGATACTACTGCGTTGCCCGCGTTAGAGGCCTGACGAAGTGCGCTAGCGTTGCGTCGTTGCAGCTGGAAGGCTGCGTAAGCCACGTGGCGTCTACGTGGCTGCCGAACCACTGGAACACTGGCACCTCACTGGATTCACTAAGAGCACGCGCCGATGTGCTTGAAACGGAGGTTGCGAAGCACCAAGCCAACATGGATGGGTTGCTTGACCTCGCCGGTAGCGTCACGACATCATCTGCTAGAGCGGCGCTGTTGGAAAGGCTGGATAGCGAGGGCGGGGCGCTCAACAAGAGCAAGGAAGAACTCGCTCGTGTGCGTGCCGAACTGGCGGACCACGCGCACCTTGGCGGGGATGCCGAGTCAATCGCCGCATTCGCGAAAATTTTCCGCGAAATAGACCAGGTTGCGACCGGTCGCGATGGAGTGGATGGCGCTATGCGTCTGCGTGAGGAGCTGGCGCGTATCGTCGAGAAAATCACTGTGCATCAGCCAACCAGGCATGTCGAGTTTTCCATTAAAGGGCGTGAGAAGCCTGTATGGCTCCCGCTCGATTTCGTGGACTTAGAGCCACCTTCTTACCCAAGCGCCGAGCAATTAGAAGCCGCAGAGCGAGATATAGACGCCCTACGGCAAGCCATGGGCGCCTGATTCCCGCCTCCCTTCGCGTAATCATCGCTTCGTCCTGATACGTCGGCTGGTGCGCGCGCTGTTGATTGGCACCGGAGCCCCAGCGTTCAAGCCGCACGATTTGCGCAAGCAGTTAGCGACGGTCGGCGCATGCATCGGCGCCAGTGACGCCGTTCTCTGGCATATTCTCGGCCATTTGCCAAATGGCGGGCGAGGTTCTGCCCAATGTGGCAGAAGAGGAATATCCCTCAAGTTCCTGCTGCGCACGTCGTTAGAATAGCCACTGGAGGCACCTTGCTGACAGGGGAATGCTCAACCAATGTGGCGGCGTAGCCAGTCGCGACGTTTCGTGCGAGGGTACAGTGAGTGAAGAGGTAAGCCGCCCAGACGATGGTGGTCGATTTATTAGCCTGTGGGAACTCTTTGCCCAAATTGAGAAAGCTGAGGCGATATATGCCTACGAGGCAGCTCGTGATTTGGCTTCGTGCCTGTCCGATGACCCCGCAGGCATCAACTATATTCGTCGTCGTGACGAGCTAGGCATCCTTTGTCCGATGGACATAGATGCCCGTTTGCGTCTGTTGCGGCTGCTCAGTATTTTCGGAAGCCATGGCACGCTGTTCGATGACGATGATAGACCAAACGACGAAGCCCAGCCGGTATTCGACCGCTTCGGTTTCTACGCGTCCGACATCTACCCGTTCCTTGCTCGCCACGACATCGCTATTTCGCGCCCAGGTGACGAGGGCTCCGTAAGCCGAGTCTTTCCCGATGGGCGGCGCATCCCTGGCTGGATACTCGCCTATGATGGCCAAGCTTGGCTTTCATACGGCAGGGCCGTGGGAATTCTCACAGCCAGTACAGTTGCTGCCGAACGCCACTCCCCCGAGCATGACGACGTCTTTGGTCGATGGGGCAGGGCGCTGTCCGACGCAATCGAGCGTGGGGCTATCGGCGTGACGACGGTTTCCGGGAAGCAAATGCTGGCCCACGCCGACGTTCGCGCTTGGTGTTCCCAGCATGGGCACGTGTGGCCGCTCGATGCATCTAATGTCCAGCCGGACGACAAATCGAATGCCGTACCGCTTCCAGACCAGCAAGCACAGAGCAGCCCGTGCAACGAGGCCACAAAATTAGGAAGGCGTGAGCGGCAGATTAGGCTCATTGAGGAAATGGCCGACAAATTGCGGTATCCACGCCTGCAAGTTCCTGACCGTGGTCAAAAGGAAATTCGCAAACTGTGCGAGGAGCAAGACCCCCATCTGTTTACCGGGAACGACCACACGTTTAAGGGTATATGGGACGACGCATTGGAAGCCAATCGAATCAGAATGGCGAATCACAACAAGTTCGCCGGTAGGTAGTGGGATGCAAATACCCCACTACCCCAGTCTTGCTACCTCACCATCACCCCACCCGATATTTCGTCAACGCCGAAGAACACAGCTAGGCAAAGCGGAATTCTCGGACGGGCGTTGAAACGATTTCGGCACGTTATCAACGCTCGTTCGAGACCCGCTGTGCATGGTCCGATGCAGTCGTTGACATGAACACTACCAAATACATTTCGCTCAGATTCACCCCTGATAGTATTCAAGCCGCCTTTCTGGCCCCCGCCGTGGAGGTGTCCGCATGAGCGCCGCCACCAAGTTCAAGCCCATTGACTTCGCAAAAATGCTGGAGCGCTCCGGAACCTATGCTTCCGCTGACGGGTTGCTATATGAGTGGACGGGCACCCATTGGACGGCGATGGCCGACGATGAGGTCGAGCGTTTCGCTATCCGATGGATAGACGACTGCGGTGAGCATGGCGAGGCCAGCGGCACTAATGCCGCTGCCGCCTACAAGACGGCTGTCCTATGGCTCCCCAAGCTCGCCGAAGCGACCCACGTCGCCGTCATTCCCGTACAAAACGGGTATCTGCACATCGACGGTGGCGTCAGCCTGTGCTCGCACGACAAGACGCTTGGCATGCGCCACGTCCTGAACTGCGACTATGTGCCGGGTGCGCCAATGCCGCGCGAGTTCGGCGCGTTCCTCGAACGTGTCCTGCCCGACACCGACGTGCGCTCACGCGTACAGGAATACATCGGCTATACGCTGCTGCCCGACGCTCGCTATCAGCGTGCGCAGCTATGGGTCGGCTCCGGCGCGAACGGTAAGGGTGTGCTGGCGAATATCACCCAGGCGCTGCACGTTCGCACTGCTGCTGTCCAGCTCAACAAGCTAGATGGTTTCGGCATGTCCAATCTAATAGGTGCGTCGCTCATTTACTGCGACGAAGCTCCCCAGCGCAACATCAACGAGCAGGCAA
The DNA here is from genome assembly GCF_023631085.1 of Caballeronia sp. INML1. Taxonomy (NCBI): domain Bacteria; kingdom Pseudomonadati; phylum Pseudomonadota; class Betaproteobacteria; order Burkholderiales; family Burkholderiaceae; genus Caballeronia; species Caballeronia sp. INML1. The sequence continues at coordinate 36,301 of NZ_JALQDT010000003.1, forward strand.
TCAAATCTCTGATTGCAGGCGAGAAGGTCCAAATCAATCGCAAGTACCGGGACCCCATCTCAACGCGAATTACCGCAAAGTGGTTATCGCTCGCGAACCAGATTCCCGCAATCCAGGACCAGTCCAACGGTTTCTGGCGACGGTTCGATGTCGTGCCGTTCGAGGTCGAAATCCCGGCCAGCGAACGTGACCCGCTACTCGCTCAACGCATCATCGACCGCGAGTTGTCGGGCGTGTTGAGCTGGGCGCTGGAAGGCTTGATGCGCCTGCTCGCGCGTGGTCGCTTCGACGAGTGCGTACCGGCGGCAATCCAAAGCGCCACCCGGTCTGCGCGCATCGAGAGCAATTCCGTACAGGCATGGACCGATGACCGGGACGTCAAGTTGAGCACATCAGTCGATACGTCAAAGTCGGTGGTCTATGCCGCATACGCGGTGTGGTCCAAGGCCAATGGCATGGTCCCTGTTTCGTCGCCAAAATTCTGGAAGCAGTTGCCCGGTACCCTGGGTCGAGTTGAGGAGGGTCGCCTGACCACGGGGGCTGGCCGCATCCGAACCTGTAACGTCCGGTTGTAAATCGCAGGTTAGCCAATACGCACCCGAGCCAGACCGGCGTGATGATGTAGGTACCGCCGCTTTGAGCGTAAGCGACTCGGCACAACCGTTTCCCACTGCTGAATATTTCGACGCATGATGGGCGCGTTCAGCTTGACGGAGACA